>NZ_CAUVXO010000233.1:0-1162 GCF_963555865.1 Protofrankia sp. Cr1 | reverse complement strand
CGGCGCCGTTCACCAACCGCATGACCAGCACATCCCTGGGGGGAACGCATGACCGAAACCGGAGTCGACCCGGCCGCGCACTGGGTCGGCCCAACCACGCGGCCGGACACCTACGTACTGAAAGAGACGATCGGGCGGGGCAGCGAAGGGGAAGTGTGGCGAGCGGAACTACCCCTTTCCACCGAGGGACGCGCCACGGTCGCGGTCAAGACCATGTTCCGGCCGCCGGGCGATGATGCCTGGGAGAAGCAAAGCCGGCTGCTGACCACTCTCAGCCACCCCGGTCTGGTCCGCGTCACGACCATGTTCATCGGGCCGTCCTGGCACCTTGCCGGCGCGGCCAACCCGAACACCCGCGTGGGCTACGTCGTCATGGACTTCGTCGCGGGCATGACGCTGCGCGAATGGTCCGACGAGAACCCCGACGCCCGGGTCAGCGAGCGGATCCGCAAACTGCGCACCGTCGCCGCCGCGCTCGACCACATGCACTCCGGCGGCCAGACCGTCCAGGGAGTGGCACACGGCGACGTGAAGCCGTCGAACATCGTGGTCCGCGACGACGGCGTCGCCGTCCTGGTCGACCTGGGCCTGGCCCGGCTCACCGACGGGACCGGGATCGTCGGCCGCACCGCGCCCTATGCCGCGCCCGAGCTGCGGGTGGTCGACCCGATCCCGACACCGGAGGCGGACAGGTTCGCCTTCGTGGTGACCATGGCCGAGGTCCTGCTCGGCCACCTGGTACCCCGGGTCGAGGGACTGGGCTGGGTCGACGTGGCCGCGCTCGAGGAGGAGCTGAACCGCAACCCGCTCACCGCAACCCGGCCGGCGCTTGTCAAACACATTCTGGACGCGTTGGCCGCCGACCCGCCCGGGGAGCGCTGCCGTCCCACCGCCGTCGGGCTCACCGCGACCGGGGATGCCGCGGCGGGCGGCACCGGGCCGGCGGCCCGGTCCGACTGGCTCTCCGCCTGGCTCGACTCCGCGACTGAGACGCTTTCGCACATCACCAGCACAACCGGCGGCCTCGCGACACCGCTTCCCCCGCCCGCCCTGGTCGCGGGCGGTTCGGCTGACGCAACCGCGCTCTCGTCGCCGCGCGGCGTCCCGGCCGGTGGCTGGACGGCGCCCGCGCAGACCGGGACGGGCCCGGGCGGCGGGGCGC
>NZ_CAUVXO010000232.1:0-7784 GCF_963555865.1 Protofrankia sp. Cr1 | reverse complement strand
GTGTGTTCGCAGCTCAGGTGGGGTGCCGAGGTGGGAATTACCTACTCCGACGTACGCGCGGCGACGTTATGCGGCTGGGTCTTCCGGCCGTCGCCTGTCTGCTGATCCTTGCTTTGTGAGGCGGGGTCGGGGCCTACGAGTCGAAACGATCGCTGGTCCCGTCGTCCTCATCGGTGAACGTGCGGGTGAGGGTGTAATGGCCGTGCGTGTGCTGGCGGGTCGTGGGTCCCGGTCAGCGGGCTCCGCTGGCCCCGTCCGCCGCGACGCAGGCATGGTCATGGACGGACTCGTTCGTCATGGGTGGAATCCTGCTGTCCACCGTTGGGGTCTGGTTGGTCGGCCTGATCACTCTCGTCGTGCTGGTCGTTTCCGCCGTTTCCTGAGTCGTAAGAAACGGGAGTATCGCGGCATGCGCGTGCGGTTCCAGCGTGCGTGTTTGTTTGTCCAGACGTGATCTGCGATCCGGACGATCATGCGGAAATCCGGGAGTTCGGGCGGGTGAGCTGGTGGTGGAGGGTTTCGAGGTCGCGGTCGGTGTCGCCGTCGCTGAGTGGGTCGGCTTGTTCGGCGTGGAGGTAGGCGTGGTATTCGGTGGTGACGGCGTGGTGGTCGCCGGCGGCGGTGGTGGTCAGGGTGGAGCCGAGTTCGGCGTCGAGCCAGGGTAGGCGTGCGGGGGTGCCGCGGACGAGGTCGAGGGCGTCGGTGAGGGTGGGGATCGCGATCTCATGCTGTGGTGATGAGAACGCCAAGGTGGCGGTCGGCGGCGAAGGCGAAGATTCCTTCTGACGTGGCAGGCGGTGTGAGCAGGTTGTCCCGCACGGCCAGGACGTCGGGCCGGATCGTGTCGAACAGTCCGCGGAAGCGGGCGACCTTGCCGCCCTGCAGGTTTGGGGGTGTCGTCAGCCGATCGAGGGCGTAGCGGTGCGGTCCGCGCATCCCGACGGCGCGGATGAGCCCTTCGCGCTTGAAGGTGTGGATGGCGTCGACCGCGCCTTCCAGCCAGATGTCAGCGGGGCCGAAGTCCGCGTGATGCAGAAAGTACAGATCGAGGTGGTCGGTGTGCAGGTTGGCGAGGGTCTGATTCAGCTGTCGGCGCATGTGGCCGGGGTCGAATCCGTGCGGTGCGGCGCCGGCGAAGTAGCCGACCTTCGAGGACAGCACGAGGGCGTCCCGTCCCGTCGCGGTGACCAACCGGCCGAGGTTCTCGTCCGGTCCACCGATCCCCCAGCAGCCGATGCCGACCGTCGGGACGGCGATACCGCAGGTGCCGAGGACGCGGACGGGCAGCGTCCCGCTGGGGTTCACGTCGGATCACCCTCCCGTGTCTCGTGCCCTTGGGTCGTCCCCCGGGGTGAAGACGGCGCTGTTCTAGTCGTGTACGAGTTGTGATGCCCGATCGGAGTCCCGCAAGTGTCTTCCGCCGCGCGGTGTGGGCGGCCTCCGTGACGTGATCACCTACGTGAAAGGGGCGGTGCGAGATCAAGCTGGTAGACGGCACGGTCTTTCCCTGGACCCTTGAAATCCCGTTTCACCGACACTCCGTGGACGAGGACATCTCCGGGAACGTTGGTGAAGCCGAGCGAGGTCCAGGTGGCATCGGCGGTGGTGTTGTCAGGTTCGGACGTCAGGTAGAGCCGGGAGCAGCCCCAGGCCGCTGCGCGGTGGTGGATCGCGGCGAGAAGAGTCCGGGCAACTCCCTGCTTGCGATGGTCCGGGTGGGTGATGACGTCCTGGATGTAGACGTCACGGGGGTCGTCCTGGCTACGGAATGCGATGACCGCACCGGCGACCTCGTCCCCCACCAGCGCGACGGGGCACGTCGAGGAGAACAGGCGCGCGTAGAGCCAGTAATCGGAGGAGGTCCGGACCCGGATATAGGGCTCGCCGAGTCCCATCAGCTGCTGGACTCGGGGAATCAGCTCGTGGCTAAGGTCCGTGACGATCATTGACGTCCTTCGCTGGGGGCCGGAGCAGGCTCGCGAGTCTGCTGGCGGCGGCGTCGGGATGGAGAGCTTCGGTGACGCTGCGTCCGACGATCAGGATGTCCCAGTCGCCGCTGTCCATGACCGCGGTGTCGGTGGCGCTGAAGCCGCCGGAGACCGCGACCGGCAGCCTGGTCCAGGCCCGGAGGGTGCGTGCGTTGGCCATGGGGTGCCGCTGTCCGACACCGAGGTCGATGTTGCTGGTGACGGCGAAGCCGTCGACGCCGGCACGTTCCATGTCGCGGACCCATTGTTCCCCGGCCTGGGCTGAGGGCACGTCGAGGACGATGGGTACGCCGAGTCGGCGCCCCGCGTCCACCGCGGCCGAGACGCTGGCGGTCGACGCCGGTCCGATGAGGAACACGACGTCGGCGCCCGCCTCGGCAGCCAGGACGACCTGGTCCCGGCCCCAGTCCGCGGACATCATCTCGGCGACCACAGTCAGGTTCGGCACCTGGCGTTTGATGTGCTCGACTGCGGCGACGCCCACTCGTTTGATCAGCGGGTCACCTACTTCGATGAAGTCGAGACCTGCTGCTGCGGCGGCGCGGGCGACGGTGGAGGCGTGCTCGAGGTCGTGTACATCGAGAGCGATCTGCACGCATCGGCCGTCCCGTAGCCGGCGGAACTCTTCGTGGGGCGACCGCTCGTGCCGTCCCGACGACACCGCTGCGGTGCCGGAGACTGCGTGGGCTTCACGATGAACCAGCCAATGCTGGCTCTGCCGCCCCTCGTGGATCAGTGACCGTTGCAACCCGTCCGGCAGCCGGATCGCCCCGGTGCGGATCTCTCGAAGAAGGGAGAACAGTGCGGGATGACGACGTGCCGGTGTGTGGTCCTTCTCGGGGGAGCCGTGCAGCAGGTAGAGACGATCGACCAACGCCGCGAGAGGCGCGGGAGCACGCGACCAGCTCTCGTCGACGGCCAGCCGCCTCATCGTGGCCTGCGCGAGGAGCGTCGTCTCGGTTACCTCAGCGTCGCCGTTGAGGATCCCGCGCAGGAGGCGTTCCCGGACATGCCAGTTGTCGTCACCGATCAGGCTCGTGACGTGGTGCTGCGCGGCGGTGAATCCGCTGTGGCCGATGGCCTGGGCGAGTGCCGCCCGCACCTTGTAGTCGGGGTCACCGACGAGCCGGGCCATCACCGTCTGCGAGACGGCCGAGCCTGCTGCGAGATCATCGCCGAGACCGTCCGCGAGCGCTGCCCGGACGCGCCAGTCTGGGTGTCCCAGCAAGGTTTCGAGCATGGCGGTGAGGTCGTGGTCGCTGACCAGCAAGAAGAAGTACCGGGCGAAGAACGTCGCTACCTCGGCCTCGTCAAGGTCGGTCGTCTCGAGGAGGCGGCGGACCGCTTCTCCGTTCAGGTTCCGCTCGACTGCCCGAGCTGCATCCGTCCACATCGCGGAACCGAACCTGCGGAGGACGCCGACCAACCACGGGTCGTACTCGCCACCAAGAGCGTCGAGGGTCGCGGGGGTCGCCAGGAGGGACCGGGCGAGGTCCGCGGCTGAATCCTGCGCGCACCTGCGGGCGCAGGTGCGTAGGACTTCCGCCGTGGTGAATGCCGCCCCGCCGGCGCCAGCCCGCAGCAACATCGGCAGCGTGGCGGCGACGGTCACCGTCGGGGACAGGGCGACGGAGGCCAGCACGTCCGGGGTGGAGCTGTCGAGGCAGTGCACGGCCAGCTCGAACACGCTCCGTGCCCGGGCGGAGGTGCACGCCTGGGTCGCGAGGTCGTTGAACGCCCCTACTGTGGCGACCGACCGACCACGCTTGCGCACCAGATCGGCGATCCTGGTGGCAAGGAAGTACTCGCAGATCACGTCGTGGTCGAAATCGACGGCGCCGTCCGGGGCGACGCGGACTAACGGTGCCGCGGTGGCCATCGGGGCCGCCGCGGCCACGGCGTCGGTTGCGGCGTCGGTTGCGGCGTCGGTACGGGGTACCAGATGTGCCGGGACGAGACCGGGAAGCCGAACTTCGGCGAGGTCCGATAGCTCTCGCAGGGACCGGTCGACGTCCCGGCCAGATCCGCGGAGGATCGCTCGCGCGCAGTGGTCGACCAGACGGTAGCCGTTGACGGCACCCGTCGAGGCGTCGCCGCCGGCCGCGCGTACGAGCTGCATGTATAACGGCAGGCAGATCAGTTCCTGGATCGCCGGCGGTAACGCCGTAAACGGCGGGTCGTCCGGGAGTCGGGAGAGATCCCAGACGTGCTGCGCCTCCACGGTCGTCCACCGGGACATCCCGTAGGAGGCGCCGCCTGCGCCCGGGTTCCCAGCCGGGAAGACCGACGCGGCGAGGACCGGATAGGCGGCGACCTCGATTTCGGGCGGTGTGCGGGCGACGAGCAGGAACCTGAGCCGGTCGTGCGTCACCTGACGGAGGACGGTATCCACCTCCCGGGCGATGGAGCGGAACTGCGCCTGATCCTTCAGACCGTCAATCACGACGAGTAGCGGCCGGTCCAACGTGGCGCTCTCGTCTTCCAACGTCAACAGCGGCTCCTCACCGCCCGGCAGCGACGCGTAGCGCAGAATTTTCGTGGCAAGGTCAACGGGCTCACTCCATGCATCAGCCCCATGTAGCTGGACGTCGACGTCCTCCGCCAACGACTCGGCCAGAAAACAGGTCAGCCGCGTCTTGCCGCATCCCGGCGGCCCCGTCACCAGGTAGATCCGTGACGGCGACGCGAGGAACTCGCGTAGCCGCTCGAGTGCGCTGGGCGGCGGAAGATAGACCATCGCCGACGCCGCCGCCGATCCGACTGCGCCCACCAGAGTTGGCGTCCGGGAAGACCAGCCGATCGCCGCTCTCACCGTCTGGTCCGAGGAAACGTCATCGGGCGCCGTGTGCCGGCTGGGCACGCGGGGACCGGGGCTGAGCGAGGCGTCCGACTCCGCCGGCGTCGGCTCATCGTCGGCAAGCGCGGTCTCGAAGCGTTGGTGGACGTCGTCCGGGGCTCGGGTGAGTGCGATATCGAGCAACTGCTGGGTCTGGTAACGCAGACGCGCTTGGTCGCCCCGCCGTTCCCAGTTGGAGATGGCAGCTGGGTTGACCCCCAACCGCGCCGCGAACTCGCGCACACTCATCCGCTGCGCCTCGCGCAGCGCCCGAGCTTCCCGCCCCGACCACCTCCGCACCGTGGTCATCAGGACGCCCCTCAGCTCATGTCACGCCGCGTCGCTCCGGTCGCACGCCACGGTAGCGGCCCACCCGACAGGGCAGCGCCAAAACCCAGCCAACATTCGGACGCCGCCGCGTTCCTGCCGGCCACGGAACACTGCCACGCTCACCGTGACCAAGGCCGACCCGGCGGCACCGATCGCCGGGCGGCGGCAGCGGACCGTCACCGATCACCAGCGGGACGGGCGCGATCGAGGCGCACCAAGGAGGACCGCCGTGGCGCGAGACGCCGGGATGACCAGCCCTGCGGTGGGACTTCCGGTTCCCCGGCGCGTCGTGGAACCTCGCACGAGCCCTCCCCGGGTACCCGCAGCCTCGGCGGGGGAACGCGGTCCGGTGATCGCCTCCGTGGCGGTTCGCGGCGAGTCCGGTGACGGCGCCGCGCTCGTTAGACAGGTTGTCGCGACTCTCGGTGACGCTGCGGAGATCGTCGATCGCGGTATGGCGGACGGCGGCCAGGAGGCTCGGCTGGCCCTCGCCGACGGCGTCGTGCTGCGGGTCGTCGCTGGCCCCCCCACCAACCCGAAGGCGGAGCCCGAGCACACCATCGTCATCTCCGCGATCGTCGACCATGTCGGCGCCGCGTCAGCGGACAAGCTGCGGGCGCTGTTGTCGGCGGTGGCGCGGGTCGGGTTCACGCCGCTGGAGCTGGCGGAACTCCGCGCCCAGATGCCGTTGACAGCGACCTTGCCGCGGTTCGTCGCACCGCGCTGCCTGGGTGGGGTGGCGCCCATGCTCACGGTGCATCACATGACCGACTTCCTGGTCATGGTCGAAGCGGCGCTTGCGATGGGCGTCTCGCCGTCGACACTCACGGTGATCGACAAAGGGTATCGTTACCGTCACACCGGCCGGGTCGACGCCCACCTGCGGGCGTTGGGCATCGCCGTCTTCCCGTGGACCGCGGCGCGGGCGGCGCTCGTCGATCACGCGGGCCGGGCGCGGGCCCTTGGCCGGCGCGGAGTGCTCATCGACGACGGCGGTTACACCCTGCCGACACTCCTCGATCAGCTGCCTGACCTCGTCCCTGCGTTCGCTGGGCTGGTGGAACAAACCACCTCCGGCATCATCAAACTCGAGCCGTACGCCGACCGGCTGCCCGTGCCCGTGTTCAGCGTCGCCGAATCGCGGCTGAAAGCCACCATCGAGTCGTTCGGCATCGCCGACGCGTCGATACGTAACACCCTGCGCCTGCTCCCCGAGGAAAAGTTCGAAGGGCAGCCGGCACTGGTGATCGGGTTCGGGCGGATCGGGGAGCAGATCGCCGAGGTGCTGCGGGACCGGCGGATGCGCGTCGCTGTCTACGACACGACCCTGGTCCGTCTGATCGCCGCCCACGAACGCGGCTTCCTCACCGCGCGGTCGCTGGCCCAACTGCTCGCCGAGCACCAGCCGCTGCTCGTCGTCGGCACCACCGGCCGCCCATCTGTCCGCGGCGAACACCTCGCGTTCGTCCGCCGTGACTGCTACCTGGTCTCCACCACCTCACGCACCAACGAGTTCGCGCTCGACGAGCTAACCGACGAGGCGCAGCACGTCCGAGACGTCGGCGTCACCGGGGTACGACTGCATCTGGGCTCCGGCCCGGCGGTCACCGTGCTCGCCGACGGCTTCCCCATCAACTTCCACCACGCCGAGAGCCTCCCCAACAAGTTCGCCGATCTGGTACTCGCCGCCCTCCTCGTCGGCGCCGCGACCCTCGCTCGCCCCGACCACGGCTTCGCCCCGGGCCACAACGTCGCCGCGACCGACGCCGTGCTGGAATCCTGCGGCCTGCTGGACCGCTACTACCAGCGATTCGGCCCGACAGCCCGATGACCGCCCCCCAGGCCCACGCGGAACGCTGGTTCACGTTGACATCACCCGGATGGCGGCTACCACCCGCTGACGGCCTGCTCACCGCCCTGCCCCGGCAACCGACCACTGACCTGCACACCGCCCGCCGAGCCCTGGCCTGCGGCGCAGACGGTCTCCTGACCTGGATCGCCACCGGCCCGCTCCCCGTCACCTGGGTCGCGCTCCGCGGGCTCGGTGTCCGCGCCGCCGTGCTGACACCTGCCGGCACGGACGAGGGGCGGGCGGTGCTGGCGCACCAGTTCGCGTTACACCTCAGCGCACTACGGAGCCGCAGCCAAGCCACCGGCCCCTACCTGACCAGCTCGGCGCCGCCGAGCCCGTCTCCGGATGCCGTCCGCATCCCGCACCTCGTCGCCCTCCAACACAATCAGCACCTCGGCGACACGGTCGTGTGGGAACTCATGACCCGCGGCGACGCGTACCTGTGGCTGGGCGGTCCCCTGCCCGACCAGGCGTACTTCGAGCGGCACCTCCCCGGCCTGGTCGCGCTGCGCGCCGCTGCGCGCGCCCACCAGCTGCCCGCCGGACCGCCAGGCAAACAGCTGACCCGTCTGCTGGCCCACCGGTACCTGTCGATCCGGCTGGTCTACCAGCACCCTTATCTCTTCCGCCGCCTGCTTGCCGACTCGAGAGGAACTCACAGCCCGTGACGATCAATTCCTGGACCGAGAGCGACGCCGACCTGGCTGCCGCCTACGCCCGCCACGCCGGAAGCCTGCGCGGCGCGGTACGCCACGCGCTCGTCACCCGAGCCCTGCTC
>NZ_CAUVXO010000231.1:5258-8387 GCF_963555865.1 Protofrankia sp. Cr1 | reverse complement strand
CCGGGATACCACCAACTGACGTGGCCGAGTGGGCCGGTCACTCCGTGGACATCCTGCTGAGGATCTACGTGAAGTGCCTCGACAGGGGAGGGGCCGCGATGCGGGCACGCGTCGAAGAAGCTCTTGGACTGGGCCGGTCTGCCGCCGGATAGTTGGGCGCCCATTTGGCAGAGAGGGCCGTAGCGCCCCGGTGCCGGCCGTACAGCACCGGACTCCGGAGGGAGGGAAGCAGAATGGGTTTGTCCTGGTCGCAGACCGTTTCGGCTGGTCCCACGAACGTGCCCCCGGCAGGATTCGAACCTGCGCACCCGCCTCCGGAGGGCGGTGCTCTATCCCCTGAGCTACGGGGGCTTCAGGGCAAGCAGTCATACCGTACCAGGACCGTGGCGCTGGTCAGGCAGTCGGCTCGCCGTAAGCTCCCGATGTGTACCGCGACCCCCCACGCGTTCTCGTCGTCGACGACGACGCGGTGATCCGTCAGCTCGTGGTGGTCAACCTGGAGTTGGAGGGCTTCGAGGTGCACACTGCGATCGACGGGTTGGACTGCCTCGAGCGGGTGCGGGACGTCGCCCCGCATGTGATCACATTGGACGTCATGATGCCCCACCTCGACGGCTGGGACGTGGTCGCCCGCCTTCGCGACGACCCGGAGACCGCGGATATCCGGGTGATCCTGTTGTCGGCCCGCGCGCAGGCCGCCGATCTCAGGCGCGGGGACCGCCTCGGCGTCGACTACTACCTCACCAAGCCGTTCGACCCGGACGAGTTGATCGGGGTAGTGCGTCGCCTGGCCGGTCATGGCCAGACCGTCTGAGATGTCAGCCGTTGTGCCACCGGCCGTCCGTTGTCGACACTGCGGTGATCGGTGGCGACGGTTCGCTCGCCCCACACCGATAGCATCGCGCCATGACCCCCGACGACCTCGCGGAAACCGTGCGGGGCATCGTCGGGCAGCTGATCGCGGACGGTGAGCTTGACGTGGTGATTCCCGCGGTGGTGACGGTCGAGCGGCCCAGATTTTTCGATCATGGTGACTATGCCACGCCGATCGCGCTGCGCCTTGCCCGCTCGGCGCGGCGCCCACCGCGCGAGGTCGCCGAGGCGGTCGCGGGTCGGCTGCGCCAGGAGCGGGCAGTGGCCGGTGTGGACGTGGCCGGGTCAGGCTTCCTCAACATCCGATTGGCTGGCGGGGCAGTCGGGGAGATCGCCCGCACCATCGTGCGGACGGGTGGTGACTATGGCCGTGGATCGGCTGCGGATGGCCGGGCGGCCCTTGCAACGGCGATCCCTGCGTCGGCGACTCTTGCGTCGGCGCGCCGGGCGGCCGTGGCGGACGCATCGGCCATGCTGCTCGATGCGGTTCGCCATCCGCAGCCGCCTGACCGTTGCGACGAGGCGATGGTCGGGGCGCCGGTGTCGCTCACCCGCGGCGGTGAGCCGGTGGAGGCGCCGGTGCAGGTCGGGGCCTTTCTCACGATCGGTGAGCTGGTGGACGCCGTCAGCGCGGACGCCGCCCGCTACTGGCTCGTTCGTGTCCCCCTCAACCGCGCCCTCACCCTCGACCTGGACCTCCTTGCCAGGCAGACGAACGACAACCCGGCATTCCAGGTTCGCTACGCCCATGCCCGGATCTGCGCCCTGCTGCGCAACGCCGGGGAGCTGGGACTCTCCTTGGATGTCGAGGACGCCGAGGTGTCGGCGCTGACCCATCCACGCGAGGGTGATCTGCTGCTGGCGCTCGGCGAACTGCCCAGGGTCGTGCAGACCGCGGCCGGACGCAGAGCGCCGTACCGGGTGGCGCGTTACCTCGAGGAAGTCGCCGGTACCTATCACCGTTTCCACGACGCCTGCCGGGTACTGCCACAGGGGGACGAGCAGGCGGGGGCCCGCAACGGAGCACGGCTGCTCCTCGCCGACGCGACCAGGATTGTCCTCGCGAACGGCCTGCGGCTGCTGGGCGTGTCAGCTCCGACGAGGATGTGACTGTTGTGCGTGACGAGGTTTCTCCCGCCCAGGGCCGGCATCAGCTGGAGGACGCGCTGTGGCCGGCGTCCGCAGCCGTGGACGCCGACGGTGTGCTGCGGGTCGGCGGGCTGCGGGTGGACGCGCTCGCGGCCGAGTTCGCCACGCCCGCCTACATCCTGGACACCGATGACTTCCGGGCGCGTTGCCGGGCATGGCGGTCGGCTTTCACCGACGGCGATGTCTACTACGCGGGTAAGGCGTTGCTGTCGCGTTCGATTGCCCGATGGGTCGCCGCCGAAGGGCTCTCGCTGGATGTCTGCACGGGCGGTGAGCTCGGCGTTGCGGAGGCGGTGGGTTTTCCACCCGAACGGCTGCTCTTCCACGGCAACAACAAGTCCATCGCCGAGCTGCGGCGGGCGGTCGCCTACGGCGTCGGGCGGATCGTCGTCGACTCGTTCGTGGAGATCTCCCGCCTGGCGGCGGTGGCCGCGCAGGCCGGCGTGCGTCAGCGAGTGTTCGTCCGGGTCACTCCGGGAGTGGAGGCCCACACCCACCACTATGTGGCCACCGGGCAGGAGGACCAGAAGTTCGGCTTCTCGCTCGCCAGCGGCGCGGCGGCCGAGGCGATCAGACGGGTGCTGGCCGCGTCCGACCACCTTGAGCTCGTCGGGACGCACGCGCACATCGGTTCGCAGATATTCGACACCGCCGGATTCGGGCTGGCCGCCCATCGTATGGTGGGGCTGCTGGCCGTCGTTCGCGATGCCCACGGTGTCGAACTGCCCGAGCTCGATCTCGGCGGCGGCCTGGGGATCGCCTACACCGGCGAGGACGCGCCACTCGATGTCGCGGACGTCGCCGACCGGCTCCGCACGATCGTCGGCAAGGAGTGTGCAGCGGCCGGGCTCGCCGTCCCGCGGCTGGCGGTCGAACCGGGCCGGGCCATCAGCGGTCCGAGCGCGATCACACTGTATGAGGTCGGGACGGTCAAGGAACTGCCCGGGTTGCGTACCTATGTCAGCGTCGACGGTGGTATGAGCGACAACATCCGCACCGCACTGTATGATGCGCGTTACGCTGTCCGTCTGGTTTCCCGGCACAGCGCGGCCGTGCCGCACGTGGTCACGCTGGTCGGCAAGCACTGCGAGTCCGGTGACGTGATCG
>NZ_CAUVXO010000231.1:0-4696 GCF_963555865.1 Protofrankia sp. Cr1 | reverse complement strand
TCGACGAGGCCGACACCCCCGAGGCGGACGTCCCTGCCGCTGGACGCGACGAGGACACCATGGTCAGGAACGCGGGATGAGGAACTCGGGATGAGGATTGCGCTGCTGGGGTGCGGTGTGGTCGGGAGCGACGTCGTCCGGCTCCTGCACACCCACTCCGAGGATCTCGCCGCCAGGGTGGGCGCACCCCTGGAACTTGCCGGCATCGGGGTCCGTCGCCTGTCGGTGGTCCGTGACCTGCCGGTCGATCCGGCGCTCTTCACTACGGACGCGGACGGTCTCGCGACCCGGGACGACGTCGACATCGTCGTGGAGGTGGTGGGCGGCATCGAGCCGGCCCGCACCTGGCTGCACGCGGCACTGGACGCGGGGAAATCGGTGGTGACCGCGAACAAGGCGCTCCTTGCCACCCACGGTGCCGCGCTGTATGGCGCGGCAGCCGACCGCGGTGTGGACCTCTACTACGAGGCGGCGGTCGCCGGTGCGATCCCGCTGCTGCGCCCGCTGCGGGAGAGTCTCGCCGGTGACCGGGTCCGACGCGTGCTCGGTATCGTCAACGGCACGACCAATTTCATCCTCACCCGGATGGACGAGACCGGCGCCGGGTTCGCCGAGGCCCTCGAGGAGGCGACCACGCTCGGCTATGCGGAGGCCGACCCGAGCGCGGACATCGACGGATTCGACGCCGCCGCCAAGGCCGCGATCATCGCGCAGCTTGCGTTCCACACCCGGGTCACCCTTTCCGACGTCCACCGGGAGGGCATCGGCGGCGTCACCGCCGCGGACATCGCCAGTGCCCGCGCCATGGGATGCACGGTCAAGGCGCTGGCTATCGCCGAACGGTCACCCGATGTACCCGGTGTGAGTGTGCGGGTGCATCCTGCGATGATTCCCCGTTCCCATCCGCTCGCCGGGGTCCGGGAGGCGTTCAACGCCGTGTTCATTGAGGCGGAGGCGGCCGGCCAGCTGATGTTCTACGGTCGCGGTGCGGGTGGTTCTCCGACCGCGTCCGCGGTGCTGGGTGACCTGGTGGCGGTGGCGCGCAACCGGCTGGCCGGACGGCGGGGTCCGGGCGAGTCCGCCTATGCTGACCTGCCCGTCCTGCCGATGGGCGCCACCGTGACGCGCTATTACATCAACCTGGACGTGACGGACAAGACCGGGGTGCTCGCCTCGGTCGCCGCCGCGTTCGCCCGTCAGGACGTTTCCATCCAGAGTGTCCGCCAGGACGGCCACGGTGACGACGCCAGTCTTGTTCTGATCACGCATACCGCCAGCGACGCGGCACTGTCCGCAACAGTCGAGGAACTGCGGGAGCTGGACGTCGTGCGGGCGGTCGCGGGCGTGATGCGGGTAGAGGGAGGTGAGCTGTGACGACATCGCCAGCAGCAACATCGTCAGCGCGGACGACAGACGTGGCCGCGACGAGCGGACGGGCCCCGGGTTCGGTCAACCGCACCCGGCGGGTGTGGCGCGGCGTGATCGAGGAGTACCGGGACCGTCTGCCGGTCTCCTCGAACACGCCGGTCGTGACCCTTCGGGAAGGCGGCACCCCCCTGCTCCCCGCGGTGCACCTCTCGGCGGTGACCGAATGCGATGTTCATCTCAAGATCGAGGGCTCGAACCCGACCGGCTCGTTCAAGGACCGTGGGATGACCATGGCGATCAGTCGCGCGGTCGAGGCGGGTTCGCAGGCGGTGATCTGCGCGTCCACCGGCAACACCAGCGCGAGCGCCGCCGCGTACGCGGCCCGGGCCGGGTTGACCTGCGCCGTGCTCGTACCGAGCGGAAAGATCGCGTTGGGGAAACTGGCTCAGGCGCTGGTACACGGGGCGCGGCTGCTGCAGCTTGACGGCTCCTTCGACGACTGTCTGCGGGTGGCCAGGGAGCTTGCCGAAACCTGCCCGGTAACCCTGGTCAACTCGGTCAACCCGTTCCGCCTGGAGGGGCAGAAGACCGCTGCCTTCGAGATCGTCGAGGACCTGGGTGCTGCACCCGACGCGCACTGTCTGCCGGTCGGGAACGCAGGGAACATCACCGCCTACTGGCGTGGCTACGTGGAGGAGGACGCACTCCACGGTTCCGGCCGGCCTCGCATGCACGGGTTCCAGGCAGCGGGTGCCGCACCCATTGTGCGCGGCAGCGTGGTCACAGCGCCACAGACGATCGCCACCGCGATCCGGATCGGCAACCCCGCGTCGTGGGCTTTCGCGCTGGCTGCCCGGGACGCCTCCGGCGGCACGATTGACGCGGTCAACGACCGTCAGATCCTCTCGGCCTACCGACTGCTCGCGCGCAACGAAGGTGTGTTCGTCGAACCGTCCAGCGCGGCGAGTGTGGCGGGACTTCTCCAGGCGCGTGCCGCAGGCCTCATCCAGGCCGGTGAGAAGGTCGTGTGCACGGTGACGGGCAACGGCCTCAAGGACCCCGAGTGGGCGATCAGCGGGGCGGCCAAGCCGGTGACCATACCGGCTACGGCTGCCGCCGCGGCCGCGGCCCTTGATCTGCAGCGGTCGTGAACCGCGCCGCCCGGGGGGCGGGGGCGGCCGGGGTCAGCGTGCGGGTGCCGGCGACCAGCGCGAACCTAGGCCCGGGTTTTGACGCCTGTGGTCTCGCGCTCGGCCTGTATGACGATCTGACGGTGGTCACCACCGACTCGGGCCTGTCGATTGACGTGACCGGTGAGGATGACGGCGCCAGGGACGAGACCCATCTGATCGCGCGTGCGGTGCGGGCCGGGCTCGATGCGCTCGGTCTCGCGCCGCCCGGGCTTGGCCTGACCTGTGTCAACCGCATCCCGCACGGCCGTGGGCTCGGTTCGTCGGCCGCGGCAATCGTGGCGGGTTTGCTGGCCGCGAGCGCGCTGGGCGAAGGTCGCCTGACTGCCATGGACGTCTTCGCTCTCGCCTGCCAGATCGAGGGCCATCCGGACAACGTCGCCCCCGCGCTCTTCGGTGGCTTCACTGTGGCGTGGTATGATGACGCCGGTCACCCACAGGTGGTTCGAACCAATCCACCGGATGATCTGCGGCCAGTAGCCTTTATTCCCGTCCGCCGCCAGGCGACATCCGCAGCACGGGCTGCGTTGCCAGTGACTGTGCTGCATGCTGATGCGGCGGCGAATGCGGGACGCGCGGCGCTGTTGGCCATGGCGATGTCAGGGACTCTGCATCCGGAGACGGTGTACCCGGAGACGGTGGGGACCGAGCCCGGCAATAGGCAGGAGCGGACAGGTCAGCCCGATTACAACTACTTTCCCGGTGCTCGGCTCGGCAACGACCGGTCGGGTCCGGCGCCCTGGGTGGATGCCCTGCTGGCGGCCACCGACGACTGGCTGCACCAGCCCTACCGTCTACCGTCCATGCCTGAAACCCGTGACCTGCTCAGCCAACTGCGAGCGGCGGGCCTGGCGGCCGTTCTGTCGGGTTCCGGACCAACCGTGCTGGCCCTCGCGGTCGGTGCGGAGCAGGCTGATGTTGCCCGCGCATGTGGCGGGGGCGGTTTCACAGTGCTCGACCTGCCGGTGGACAGGGACGGGGCCCGGGTCAGGCTCATCGCGGGCTGACACCGGCAGCTGCGGTCTACCTCGGGTCTCCCATGTGAGCCGGTTTCCCGTCCGAACCTCTCATGCTCGCCGCCGGACGGATGCGTCGCAGGACGACATCCAGCCGAAATGGTCGCGCCTTGGGCTGGAAACGGAGGACAGGGAAGCAAAGCCGCTCGAAGGTTGTTGCCCAGGTGACTCCGTCTGGATAGTCTGATGACTGCACTCGCTGCCGCCGCGGCGCGTGCTCGCCCGCCGGTGCTACCGGTTCATCGTAGCCGGATCCTGGTGCCGGAACTTGGTGCCTCAGCCTCGTCATCGAAGCCTCGGCCAGCACCGACAAGTCCTCAGCGGGATTGACGAGTTCGCATGCGGCGCTCGGCCGTTGGCGCCGTCCACGGGCGCTCTGCTTGCCCACTTGGCGCTGAATATCGTTTCCATGTGGGATGCCCAGGCGAAGAAGGTCAACAAGCATCACCCGGCTCCCTTGAGCCGGTCCCTTCAGGGAAGGAACATCTTGAGCGACACCACCGACGTGCTGCCTGACAGCGCACGTGAGTCCGCGGAGTCCCAGACACCGACGTCGTCCGTGGACGCTGGTTCTCCGCGACGCCGGCGGTCAGGCACCGGCCTTTCAGCCATGCTCCTGCCGGAGCTGCAGGCCATGGCAACTTCGTTGGGTATTCAAGGCGTGGGACGCCTGCGAAAGGGGCAGCTCATCGCGGCCATCCAGAACGTTCAGACTCCCGCCGGCGTCGCTGGGGGCGCGGATGCCGCGGCCCCGCAACCCGCCATGGCTGCCGCCGATGCGCAACCGGCCCGGAGTACCCGAGGCCCGTCCACGTCCATGCGCACCAACACGAACAGCGCTGACGCGGCCGAGCCCACGGTCGCGTCGTCCGCGGCTGAGGCGACCGCGGCAGTCGAGGGCGCGACGCGTGTCCGGACCCGCCGTGGGGCTTCCCGGGCATCGGGCAGCCCGTCCACCGCCGTTGGCGAGCAGGGGACGCTGACCGAGGCGTTGCCCGACCCCGGTGACACCCGTGGTGGCGCGGCTACGTCTGGTCCCGCGGACGGATCCGCGAGCGTGCGAGCCGTCGGCACGCAGGACACCACGGCGGCCGGGACCGCGCCGGCCGGCCTTGCTGCGGT
>NZ_CAUVXO010000230.1:7829-8672 GCF_963555865.1 Protofrankia sp. Cr1 | reverse complement strand
GCGCTGGCCAGGGTGGCGCCGTCCGGGGAGAACACCACCGACCGTACCCGCCCGGTGTGACCGGTCAGTGGCTCACCGATCGACCTGGGGACGGACGGATCGGTGATGTCCCACAGCCGCACCATCTTGTCGCCGCCCGCGGTCGCAAGGATCCCGCTGTCCGGCGAGAAGGCCACCGACCACACCTTGGCGGTGTCACCGGCCAACGGCTCACCAAGTGGACGCGGGATGGACCGGTCCCGCACATCCCACAACCGCACCACCACCGAGCCGTCGCCGGTGGAAGCCAGCATGCGACCGTCCGGAGAGAACGCCACCGCGTCCACCCGGTCGGTGGGAACGGACAGCGGTTCTCCGACCGGACGGGGAGCGGACGGGTCGGCCACGTCCCACAACCGCACGGTCCTGCCGTTGCCGGCACTGGCCAGCGTGGCGCCATCCGGAGAGAACACCACCGCACGCACCCGACCAGCGGGACTGATCAACGGTTCACCGAGTAGGCGGGGAGCGGACGGGTCGGCCACATCCCACAACCGCACCGTTTTGTCGTCACCGGCACTGGCCAGGATGCGGCCGGCCGGGGCGAACGCCACCGCCCGCACCGGGCCGGCATGGCCGGGCAGCGGCCCACCCAGCCGGCGGGGAGCGGACGGGTCGGCCACATCCCACAACCGCACCGTCGTGTCGTTGCCGGCGCTGGCCAGGATCTGCCCGTCCGGGGAGAACGCCACCGAGAACACCGAGCTGAGGTGACCGGTCAGCGCAGGGCCGAGTGTGCGCAGGCCGGGAGCCGGCGCCCGCCGGACAGGCTGCGGAGTCCGATCGGCGGGCGCCGGCTGCGGC
>NZ_CAUVXO010000230.1:5156-7442 GCF_963555865.1 Protofrankia sp. Cr1 | reverse complement strand
CGGTACGCGAGCGATGGGCGGCGGTGGGTAGTCGGCGGCCTCGCGGATGTCGTCGTCGAGGCGCAGGCCGACGCCGGAACGGGCGGTCCACCGCGGGCCGTAGACGAGGCAGGCAGCGCGGGCAAGATCGAGGGCGAATGCGCGGGCCGACGGCTGGCGTGCGGCCGGTTTCTTGGCCAGCGCCCGCATGACCACCTCCGCGACCTGGGCGGGCACCCCGGCGGGCGGTGCGGGGATGGTGTCGAGATGGTGCCGCAACTGTGCGAGCAGCGGCAGCGTGGGGTCGAACAGCGGCGCCCCGGCGAGCAGTTCGTACAGGAGCACACCGAGCGCGTACAGATCGGTGGCCGGCCCCAATCGGCCTTCGAGGATCTGCTCAGGCGCCATGTACTGGGCCGTCCCGATGATCCGGCTCGCGGTGGCCGCCGACCCGTCGAGGAGTTTCGCGATCCCGAAGTCGGTCACCTTCACCAGGCCGGTGGCGTCGAACAGAATGTTGTCCGGTTTGATGTCGCGGTGCAGCACGCCCTGGGAATGTGCACAGGTCAGCGCCTGCGCGACGGCCAGGCCGACCGCGCAGGCGCCCTCGGCCGGTAGGCCTGCCCGCCGACTGGTCAGGGTCCCCCCTGCCAGCAGCTCCATCACGATGAGGCACAGGCCGTCGTCCTCGACGTAGTCGTGGACCCGGACCACATGCGGATGATCAAAACTGGCGAGCAGCCGCGCCTCCGCGGCGAAACCGGCAGGGGCGTCCTCCTTCGCCGAGGACAACACTTTGATCGCGACATCGCGTTCCAGGTGGCGATGCCGGCCCGCCAGGACATGCGCGAACCCGCCGGCACCCAGCCCGGCGCCCAGCTCGTAATGGGGTAATGCGGCGGCTATCCGCTCCCGGTCAACAACAAACATGCGCAGGTGGCAGCCGGATAACGGCAATCCCGATCCCCACCAGTACAAACCCGCCCATCATCCCCCCTGTGCACTGTGGTGATTCTAACCATCACCAGCCGGAGTCAGTCTCACACCGACATGGTGGGTGCGGCAGCGCCCGGTGGGACGGGGGTCTGCGGGACTGCGGCCCGCCAGTCCTCGGGAAGTTCGGCGGGGAAGATCCGGCCGCTGCGGGTGAGGATCACGCTGGGGGCGAGTTCGACCTCGTCGCCGGGGTGGAATCGCCGGTCGACCTGGGGAGGCAGCTGTTCCCAGGGCCCCAGCCGCCCCCGCTTGTCGACGGTCCGCATCCGGGAACCGTAGCTGCTGACGTCGCGGAGCAGGACCAGTCCCTGCTGGAGCGAGACGACCACGTGCTCGCGGCTGACCGTGGCCGCGGCCTCCGGGTCCAGCAGACTGATCAGCGCGATTCCGGGGTCGGGGTAGCGTCCCACCGGCGTCACGGAGTCCTCGTCCAGGGTGTAACGGGCCACGCAGGTGCCGTTGATGACGACCTTGAGTTGGGCGGTGGCGGGCCGCGGGCCATCGTCGCGCAGGGGTACCCGGTGCTGCTGGCAGGTGGGTACGCCGCGGTGCATGCGGGGTAGGAGCACCCGGTCACCGCTGTGAATGTCATAGAGCGAACAGCGCCGTTCCGGGCAGCGCCAGGCCCGGGTGAGCACCTCGATCAGCGGGGTCCGGTTGGGGCCGAGCAGACCCTGCTTCTTGAGTGCGGCGAGCTCCTCCCGGCGGGAGATCTGGGCCGGTGTTCGGACGCCCATATCCAGCGGGACGAGTGTGACGGTGCCGCCAGGCCCGGGTGCGGGCTTGAGGAACTGCGAGGTGTTCCCCTGGATCCAGGTGTGCTCGGTGCGGTAGGCGTCGTAACGGTCACCGGTGATGACCGGGACGCGGGTCATGCCGGCGATCTCAAGAACCCGGTCGTCCGCGTCGGGGACCTCCTCGACCAGGCCATCGGCAACCCAGCGACGGAGCCGGCCGACATCCGCCTGATCGGTGAACTCCCTGCTGCCGCCCAGCAGGCTGGCATCGGCGATCAGATAAACGCGGACGTCCGGGTCCCCGGTGAGCCTCACCAGGGCCGCCACCACGAGGTCGAGCCGAGGCAGGGACCGCAGGCCCGGCCCCCCGATCGACCGCTCACGCACGATGTTGGAGAGATCGACCAGGTAGTCGGCGCGGTCCGCCGAGGTCACCAGGTTGTGTTCCATCAAGCCCCCGTATGGCTGGCGTGTCTGGTGAGCACCAGCCTACGAAACGCGTTCAGGAGGCGAGGGCCGGGGTGTTGCGCCAGGTGGTGACCGCATCGGTGAGGTCGCGGATGGCCGGGTCGGA
>NZ_CAUVXO010000230.1:0-4712 GCF_963555865.1 Protofrankia sp. Cr1 | reverse complement strand
GCTGTCGCGGCGCACGATCCGAAATTGACCGGATGGTAGGAGTCCAGGTCATGGACGATGGTGGCGTGTATCGGGCCGCGCTGTTGCGGGGTCAGGGATGCGACGATCGCCCCGGCTTCGTCAACCGCGGCCACGACACCGTCGGAGTTGCCGACATCCGCTCGTGCCCGAGCCAGGCCGTCGGCGAGGAGGATCGCCCGCTGCGGCCCGGACGGGGCGTACCGCAATCCGTCCAGTGCGTACTCCTCGGCGCCGCGGGGGTTGCCCGCGTAGTCCTCGACGATCGACTGCATGTGCCGGGTCCACGCGATGAGCTGCGGGTCCTCCAGCAGCTCACCGCGACGGAAGGCTTCGGCGAGGGAGAGCCGCGCGGCATCCGTCTGGCCGGCGTTGTTGTGCACCCAACCGCGCAGGCCGGCGCCGATCCCGGCCTGGCGCCACAGCCGGGCCTGGTCGGCGGGGCGCAGGCTGAGCTGTCCGAGCGCGTCGGTGACCTGCTGCATCTCGGCGATCCGCCCGAGCAGCACGGTCGGCGGGGTCGTCGGTTAGTCCGCGACGATGCTTTCCAGCTGGGCGTCGACGAGGGCCAGCCCACCCGAGCCGGAGGCGGTCCTGTCCAAGGCGAGCAGCCTGTCCAGCGGGGTGAGCGCGGATGCGACCGCCACCCCGGCGACCGTCAGGCCGGCCGTTGCGGCAAGTGCTTCGAGGAGATCCCGGCGGTTCGTGGCAGCCTCCCCGATCAGCCGCTGCACAGACATGGCAGGCACGCCATGGTCGGTGAGCGCGATGGTCTCTTGCGTCGTTATCGCGCGCGTGGCCTTCTCATCGTGCACGCCCTGGCGCGCCCTGTCGCGCGCCTTTGTCAGGCGGTGTGCGGACGCAGGGAGGCGGCCAGGGTCCCCAGGTCGGCGGCG
Source organism: Protofrankia sp. Cr1 (assembly GCF_963555865.1). Lineage (NCBI taxonomy): Bacteria > Bacillati > Actinomycetota > Actinomycetes > Frankiales > Frankiaceae > Protofrankia > Protofrankia sp. Cr1. Next base: position 3,798 of record NZ_CAUVXO010000230.1, on the reverse strand, counting down.
GACGCACCGCCCTCGCCGCCGCCGTCGGAGACGATCAGTACGACATCGCCGACCTGGCGGGTGAACGCGAGGTGGCCGGCGTCGTCCCGCCTTTCCTGCCAGGACTCCCCCGCCAACCGTGCGGTCCCCGTCACCGGCCGGTCGCCCAGGACCCGCGCTACCGCGTCGGCCGCATTGCCCTGGTTGAGCTGGGCGTACGTACGGTTGCCCGGACGGTCGACCACGTAGCCGATGCGCAGCTCGACCACGTTCGCGCGGGACGCACCGGGGGGCGGCTGCGTCCGGATCGACGTGGCCTTCCAGTAGCTGGGCAGACCCGCCGGTTCGGCGACGTCAAACGGCGCCGAACGCGCGAACGCAGCCAGCGGGGCGGCCGTGTCCACCGCGCTCACCGGGTCCGAGCCACCCCTTGGCATGAACAGGGTGAACAGCGCCACCCCAAGCATCACAACACCGAGGGACAGCACCATGTCCCGGATCGTTTCCTGACCGCGTCGTCGTGCCACCCGTCCATCCTGACGTCCCGTCCCGAGCCGGACCCGACGGGGCAGCCGACCGGGGGGCCAAGGGCCAGGGGCGGGGCTGGGGTGGAGTGGGCCAACTAACAGGACGCCGTGCGGCCCAGCCACACGTGCAAAGGCCGACTGGCGATAAACAATGGACGAGCGTCCGGCACGCCCCCTCCGCGGGCCGGACGCCCTCGTCCTGCGTGGCACCGTGGTTCTCTGGTGCCACCTTCGTTCTCTGTGGCACCGTGGTTCTCTGGTGCCACCTTCGTTCTCTGTGCAGTTCGACGCACAACCGACGACTGGCGTTGCGTCGGCACCGGCGACCGTGGTGTCAGACATCCGACACCCGATGGATCCACCACAGGCCAGGCGGCCTCGCAGTGGTACGCCCCCCGACCGGCCGGGTGCTGAGCTCGGCCGTCACACCGCCGGTGGGCGCACGGACGCGGGTGCAATTACGCTCGGATGCGTGGCAGCAGACAGCAACCTTCCTGATCCTCTCGCGGTCCAGGGGCAAGCGCCCGATCGCAACCTCGCTCTCGAGCTCGTCCGGGTGACCGAGGCGGCTGCGCTCGCCGCCGCCCGATGGGTCGGGCGTGGCGACAAGAACGGCGCGGACCAGGCCGCCGTCGACGCCATGCGGCGGCTCGTCGGCACGGTGTCGATGCGCGGGATCGTCGTCATCGGTGAGGGCGAGAAGGACGAAGCCCCGATGCTCTTCAACGGTGAGGAGGTCGGGTCGGGCGAGGGTCCCGAATGCGACGTCGCGGTCGACCCGGTGGACGGCACCACGCTCACCGCCAAGGGCATGAACAACGCGATCGCGGTGATGGCCGTGTCCGAACGCGGGTCCATGTACGACGCGAGCGCCTGCTTCTACATGGAGAAGCTGGTCACCGGACCTGAGGCCGCCGCCGTGGTGGACATCACAGCGCCCGTCGAGGACAACATCCGCGCCGTCGCCAAGGCCAAGGGCGTGCATCCACGGGATGTGACCGTCGTCGTCCTGGAGCGTCCGCGCCACGTCAACCTGGTCGAACAGATCCGTGCGGCCGGTGCCCGGGTGAAGCTCATCTCCGACGGGGATGTGGCCGGCGCGGTCATGGCCGCGTCCGCCGACACCGGCGCCGACCTGCTGCTGGGCATCGGCGGCACCCCTGAAGGAATCATCGCCGCGTGCGCGGTGGCCTGTATCGGCGGTGTCATCCAGGGACGGCTCTGGCCGCGGGATCCCGACGAGCAGAAAAGGGTCTTCGACGCCGGCCATGACCCCACGCGCGTTCTGACCACGCGCGAACTCGTGAACAGCGACAACGTCTTCTTCGTCGCCACCGGCATTACCGACGGCGAGTTGCTGGCCGGGGTCCGCTACCGGCCCGGTGGGGCGAACACGTCATCCCTGGTCATGCGATCGCGCAGTGGGACGGTCCGCCGGGTGGACAGCCAGCACCAGTTGACCAAGCTCCAGGCCTACTCAACGGTGCCGTTCTGATCAGGGCAAGGACCCTGAGCAGCCCAACGGCTCCGGGCAAACCGCCGGCACCAGGTGAGCTGCCGCCAAGTGAGCCGACACCGAGTGAGCCGACGCCAAGCGAGCCGACGGCAAGCGAGGCGACACCGAGTGAGCCGACGCCAGCGTTGCCGTTGCGGGCGGGCGCCTGGGTGACGCGCGTCGTCGTCGCGACCGCCGCTCGTCTGGACAGACCCGGTCCGCACGGACGCGCCACCCAGGTCACCACACTGCCCGACGCCGCCCGGTGTTTTCTGCGTCATCCCCGGCCACCGGTGCTGCTGGGCACCGTCGGGAGCCTGGCGACCGTGCGGCTCGCCCGTGGACGCTTCGGGCGGGCCGATGTCCTGGTCGCCGCGTCGATGGTGGCCACGCAGCCGTTCGTCGAATGGGCGGTCCACCGGGAGATCCTGCATGCCCAGCCGACCAGCCCGATCGGCCGTGCCTTCTACCGGACCGCCGGCAAGGGGCACGAGCAGCACCACCGTGACCCGACGAGCCTGGACACGATGTTCGTACGTCCGCAGGAGGTGCTTGGCGGCGGCACGATCGCCCTTGCCACAGCCGTTTTCGGATCACCTGGGGCGGCGACCGCGGCGCTGTGCGCGGCGGCGGGCCTACTCGCCTACGACTGGACCCACTTCCTCATCCACAGCAGCTACCAGCCTCGAAGCAAAATGTACCGACGGCACTGGCGCAACCACCGTCTGCACCACTTCCGTAACGAGCGCTACTGGCTCGGAGTCACGTCGAATATCGGCGACATCGTTCTGGGAACCAACCCGCCACGTGACGCGGTTGCGATCTCACCGACGGCAACGCGCGCACCTACCCGGTGAGTTGTCGCGGAGCCGCCCATATCCGCACCTGGTCGACGTACATGGTGACTGTCGCGGGTGTCTGGCTGGTCCGGCACGGGATCACGGAGATACAGCCCTTGTCCAGCTGCAGGGCCAGATGCATCGCAGACGTCGACGGGATCGGGTTGAACGCACCCGCGGTGCTCGGCGCGCTCACCGTCCATTCCGGCACACCGTTGAGATAGAACGTGATCGATCGGGGCAGCCACTCGACCGCGATCGTGTGCCACTGGGAGTAGTCGCCGGGCAGGTAGTGCCACTCCACATGATTGTTCGATCCGTTGTGGACGAAGCTCGACGCACCCTGGCGGTTTCCGTTGATCGCTTCTAGCAGGTCGATCTCACCGTCGGTGGGCCAGTGGCCGGACGCCGGCCACAGCAACACCACCCCCGAGTAGCCATCCCCACGCTCAACCCGGACGCGGACCTCCCAGCGTCCATACCGCAGGTCGGTCTTGCTGGCGATCCCACCGGACAGATCCCGCCCGGCGGCGTCGAAACCGCCGGTAAGACGCAGCGTGCCACCCGCGACCGTGGCCCGGGCCGCCGACCGTGGGAAGGCAGCCGCGTTCGGGCTGTCATAGACCCACCAGTTTCGAGGGTCGACACCCTTGCCGTCGAACTGTTCGACGAACAGCGGGGCGCCCCAGGCCGCGACCGCCGAGGCCGATCGCGGGTCGGCGATACGCGCCGGCCCGCCGCCGAGCACGGCGGGGTCCGTGCACGCCGTGGCAGCGCCGAACGCCACAACACAAGCCGCGAGCAGCGGCAGGACAACGCGGGGCCTGGTACGCATCTGAGGGCAACCCAACATCCGGGCGGGTCAGGCCCCCACTGACCCGCGCAACCGGCTTTCCTGTTGCCAGCGAACCTAACACGGAAAGTAATCAGTCGGACGCGAAACGCTTACGTTACGTGA
>NZ_CAUVXO010000229.1:0-7862 GCF_963555865.1 Protofrankia sp. Cr1 | reverse complement strand
GATCGGTGAGCACGGGTCGACTAGCGTGCGGGCAACGTCCGTCCGCGCGCGGGTCACCAGGCAGAAGTCGGACAGGCCGGTCGCCAACCACAGGAACAGGCCGTCGAACGGCTCCATGCCACCGAAGCGCACGCCCGACCACGCCTGCACGCGCGGTTGGAGCAACGCCCCGCGCAGCCCGTCGGCATCGACCGGTTCGCTGTCGTCGATACGCAGGCCGACGTCATCCCCGTGCAGCGTTACGAGTCGCTCGCGTTGCGCTCCGGCACCCTGGATGTCCACGAAGCCGGCCATCTCATGCCCCAGACTCACCAAGTGGGCACCCTCGCGCACGAACGCCACCGACCGGCGCAGACCGCGCATCCGCAGGGGAACGACGAGCCGGCCGCCCTCGGCCAACTGATCCACCCACGCCGGCGGTACGTCCGCGACCCCCACGGCGGCGATGATCCGATCGTAGGGCGCGAACTCAGCCACTCCACCTTCGGCGTCGGCGAGCACGACGTGCACCTGGTCGTACCCGGCGTCCGCCAGGCATCGGCGAGCGCGGTCGGCCACGTCCGGATCAATGTCGACGGTGGTGACCGCACCGGCCGGGCCGACGAGTTCGGCCATCAACGCGGCGTTGTACCCGCCCGAGCCGATTTCCAGGCACCGCAGACCTGGACGCAATCCGGCTTGCTCCAGCATCGCTGCCTGAAGCCACGGCGCGGACACCGAGCTGATCGTCATCCCGTGTTCGTCACACTTGGTACGCACCACATCGTTCGCGTATGCCTCGTCGAGCGGTACCTCAGGAGCGAACAGGTGCCGCGGCACTGTCCGAAAAGCGGCTTCGATCTCGCCTGACACGATCGAGCCGGCTGTCACGAGCTCGTCCACGAGACTGTGTCGCAACGCCGCGGCACGTGCCGGGTCGGTGGTCACCTCAATCACCAGGTATTTCCTTTCCTGCGCCGTGCTATGGGGCGGCGGTGGGCTCCGTCGGCGGACTGCGGCGCGGCCGGCTCACCTCGGGAGCGACGTCGTCTGGTAGGGGAGCGACCTTCTCGGTAAAGGAACACGCGCAACAGATCGGTGCCGATAGGAGAAACGGCGTTCAGGCGGGGACGTCGCTGTTCCCACATAACATCTCTGCGCGCGAAACGGGGTGGTATCGGAATCAGGTGCGCCCTCCTCGCGGCCGGCAACGCGGGCAAACCGGAACCGCTTCGGTCCCTTGTCGCGACTCTCAAACCCCTCAGCAAAGGATTCGACAGGCGGCTCTGCCCTCCGTGGTGCCCAAGTCTTTCAGGCAGGTGTCCGCCGTGTCATTCCCCGTCCCGGGAAGAAACGGTTCGGCGCCAGCATGGGGCTTGACCTGCGGAAACGTCCGTCAGCCGGGCACGGTGTTCGCAGTCGTGCGGCTGTTTCTTCGCGGCCCACCCAGCCCGCTGGCCCCACGTGCCTGCCGAGACAGGGGACGCTGTTCGTTGCCCGCGACCGGTGCTACCCGCGGAATCATGGTGATCTCGACGAGACCGGGTCGCGATCAGTCAAACCCCGCTGGGGGTGGTGTGACGCCGCGGCTACTGTTGGGTCGTCCGGTGGTGCCTGTGAACCGTCGGACGGGACGCTCGCACGCCTGGGAGGGTTGAACGTCCGACTTCAGGTCGTGGACGAGGACCTGCCGGCGGCTCGCCACGACTTCAGTGTGGACCTGATCGTCGCACCCACGCAGATCATCACATGCGGCGCACCTCGGCGTCCCGAGGGCCTGTACTGGAACGACCTGAGCGACGACACCATCGCCGAGATCCCCGTCCTCGCCGCTCGTCGTCGCCGGGCCTGAACCGTTCGGGCATCACGCCCCCAGCACCGCACGGCCTTCGCCGTGCGAATCGACTCATCCGAGTCTGGGAGTTATCGCTGGTCAGGACGATGAGGCCAGGCGAACGGATTCTTCGCGGCGGGGGGAATGACCCCCCGTTGCCGTCGGGACGATGGTGGAACGGCCCCTTTTGCCTACCTTCAGTGAGGACCGTCCCGATGATGAGGACCGCCTGCGCAACACGCTGTCCTGGTCCCGCCCGTTCGAGGCCCCCGCATTCCACGACCCGCGGCCACACCCCGCTGCCCGTACCGCCGCGCGTGTCCGTTGCCGGTGGCGCGCCCACGGTCCGGTGATCGTAACCGAGGGCGGGGCGGACAGATCCACGCCGACTGTTGGCCTCTCCTCGCCGGAACGCCGTTCCCATTCCGCCGGATGCCGCGTGCGCCGCGCGCGCCCGTCCCTCGTGACCGCCCGCATGGCCCCGCGCCCGAGGCGCACGCACACGCCTCGCGGGCGTGCCGGTCACCCCATGCCAGAGCGCTGAGCCGGGAGAGCCGTATGACCGCAGCCCTCGTCACCTTTATGTCATCGAATATGTCATCGGAGCCAGAGCTTTCTGCCCCAGCCCCGCTGCACCGCGTCTGGTACTACCCTGCGCACCCCCGCTCCGCCGGGGCCGCGCGCCGCGACGTCGCGGCGCAGCTGCGGCTGTGGGAGCTCGACGAGCTGGTCGACGCGGCCGTCCTCGTGGTGTCGGAACTGGCGACAAACGCCGTGCTCGCCAACCATCCAGCAGACAACCAGGACGGGCACGACGAGCCGGCGCCCCGGGTCGCACTGCGCCTCACCTACAGCCACCAAGATGTGATCGTCGAAGTGTGGGACGGGGCGGCGGACCGCCCGATCCGACGGGTCGAGGATCTCACCGCCGACAACGGCCGTGGCCTGCACCTCGTCGCCGCACTCGCCCGGGACTGGGGCTACTACCGCGTGCGCGTTGGTGACATGACGAACGGCAAGGTCGTATGGGCGGCCTTGCTCCATGGCAAACCGTCGATCGGTGTCGTCGCGGACGCCCCGCAGGCGTCACGGGATCTGCCCCGTCGCAGCCCATCGCCTCCGTCGAGCGACGGCGTACCCGACCCGGGCGTTCCCGACCGCGCACTGCAACGCGTCATCGACGGCCTGCGCGCTTTGGACGGCTGGACCCGACAACCGCACTCCACCCGGCCCGACATTCGATCTCGACCGACATAGAGCCAGGAAATCACCGTCATGACCGATGACCGCAACCGTTCCTGTCCGCCCTGGCGCCACGCCTGTTCGCGCTGGTCGAGGAACGAGACGACCAGTCCGATTTCCTCATCCTCGCCTGGGGACTCCAGTTCGACGATCATGCCTGGATCGTCGGGTACGACAGCACGATGGGGGGATCGTTTTCGTCCGCCGAGCGGGCTTGCTGGCTGTTCGTCCATCTGGGCACGGCGATCCGGATCGTCTGGTACCCCCTGCCCGGCAACCATCACCCCAACCGGCCCCGGCGACGGCTTGTCCGATAGCGACGCTGACAACATCGTCAGCCCGGTTCCGTCGGCGGCTGTCCGGGGCTCCTTGGACGGCACCGCGGGAGGTGACGGGGCTGAGGTCGACATCTTCGTCGGTAGTGCATCCGGACCAGGCATTGTCGAAGCCGTGCCTTACGGCAGATACAAGGAAGCGTAATGCGGAAGGGCAATGGGTAGACACATAGGGTAGTCCGATGAAGATCCGGAAATGCCAGGCTGAGGATCTTTCGATTCTGGACAGCCGCATCCCGTCGGGTGGTCTGACGAGCTTTCACCGCCAGCGGTTCGGCCGGCAGCTCGACGGTGTGGGGACCTACCTCACAGCCTGGCGGGACGGCGTCCCAGCCGGTCATCTGGAGATCCGCTGGCGCGGATGCGATGCGGCCAGCGTGCAACAGGCTGTGGCGGACTGCCCGGAACTGAACGCTCTGGGCGTCTGGCCGCTGCAGCTGCAGAGCCAGGGGATCGGGACCGCACTGATTACCTCTGCCGAGAGGCTGGTTGAGCAACGTGGATTTCACCGTGTAGGTCTCGGCGTCGCGGACGACAACGACCGGGCCAGGGCACTGTACCTCCGCCTTGGCTACCTTGACTGCGGTATCCACTTCCGCTCCGAGTGGTCCTGGGTCGATACCGACGGCGTTTCCCACCATGAGTCTGAGCCGGCGACGTTCCTGGTCAAGGACTTCCAGGCAGGACCTCAGAGCCTCTCCGGATAAAATCGACGAAGTCCCATCGTCGCCATTCCGGCCGAACGCCACACAGCGAATCAGCCATGAGCAGATCTTTCACCACTCGAAGCTGACGACGCTATTTCGTGCTGGGTCGTCTCGTGGCTCTACTCGACTCGGAACCGAAGATCATTTCGGCAGGTCCTCAACGGCCACCGCTCTGAGATTCACCCCGCTGATCCCTTGGTCCATACCAGGGGCAACGCTCACCCAGAAGTAGCCCTTGATGTAGTAAGCACCCTGCACATAGTCGAAGAACGAGCCTGACTTTGGATCGATCCGCCGGGAGTACCGCACCCAGGATGGGCGTCCCTTTGCCTCAGGAGACAGCCCTTCCGTGAAGGGAACCCACGGGGCCGGCGGGACGGACCGGGCGGAAGCAGGCCAGGATCCCGGCAGGTTCGCTTCACGAAACACAGACGATCTTCCGGCGCGGCGCCGGTCCTGGCGGTCCTGGCGGCCCTCGCGGCCATCGTGGCCATCGTGGCCAACGACACGTCCGCGTTCAGCCAGGTCCCCGCCCTGAAGGCGGCGGTGCGCGGCATCAGCCGCCGGCTCCTGGGGTACCGGGCGCCGGCCGGCCCGCGCGCACCCGCGGCCGGGAAGCTTCGGCGAACCCTTCCTCCGCCGAGTGAGAGACCGCGGCCCGCGCCACCCCGCTGGAGCGGACCGCCAGGCTGGCCAACCGCTACGCACATAAGCAAAGCGGATACAGAGCATAGCCAGAACTTGCTTCCCTTATGTAACAGCGGGGGCAAGAGTCATGTGAGTCACCTGGCCACCGGCTCTCGGAGGATCGCATGCCCGCCGTCGGATCCGTTCTCGTCGTGGGGGCCGGCACCGCCGGCACCGCCGCGGCGATCCTGCTGGCCGAGGGCGGTGTCTCGGTCGACCTGGTGGAGGCGAAACCCGACGTCACCGCACTCGGTTCCGGGATCACGTTGCAGGGCAACGCGCTGCGGGTGCTGCGCCAGCTCGGCGTGTGGGACGAGGTCCGCGCGCACGGCTACGCGTTCGACACGCTGGGCCTGCGGGCACCGGATCCGGCCGGCACGCTGATCGTCGCGTTAGACGACCACCACACCGGCGGTCCGGAGCTGCCGTGCACGCTCGGGATGTACCGCCCGACGCTCGCCCGCATCCTCGCCGACCGTGTCGCCGCCGCCGGGGCCAAGTCCCGGCTGGCAGTCACCTGCTCCGGTCTGGCCCAGGAGTCCGACGGCGTCGAGGTCACCTTCAGTGACGGGTTGACGAGCCGCTACGACCTGGTCGTCGGCGCCGACGGGATCCGGTCGTGGACGCGGCGGGCGATCGGGATCGAGGTGGAGCCCCAGGGCACTGGGATGGGCATCTGGCGGGTGTTCGCGCCCCGCCCGGCGTCGGTCTCGCGCACCGACCTGTTCTACAGCGGACCGTCCTACATCGCCGGCTACTGCCCGACCGGTGAGGACTCGCTCTACGCCTACATCGTCGAGGACTACCAGGACCGCTCGGCGCTCTCCCCGTCCGAGGGGCTCGCGGTGATGCGCGAGCTCGCCGCGGCCTACCACGGTCCCTGGGACGAGATCCGCGCGTCGCTCACCGATCCCAGCCGGATCAACTACGCGAGGTTCGAGAGCCACGTCGTGCCGGCGCCGTGGCACCGCGGCCGGGTCGTCCTCATCGGCGACGCCGCCCACAGCTGCCCGCCGACCCTCGCGCAGGGGGCGGCGCAGGCGCTCGAGGACGCCGCGGTGCTCGCCGAGCTGCTGCTGGCACGCGACGTGCTGGACGACGTGTGGGCGCCGTTCACCGAGCGCCGCTACGAGCGCGCCCGGACGGTCGTGGACAGCTCCTTGCGGCTTGGCCAGTGGCTGCTCGACCACGAGCAGGGCGACGTTCCGGGCCTGATTGCCTCAGTCTCCCACCTGCTGGCGGCGCCGGCCTGATCGCGGCCGGCCCTGCCGCCTTCTGACTTGCGACCCGAGGAGCTTCCATGACCGAACTTACTGGCGAGATCGACGCCTCGCCGAGCGAGCGGCTCATCACCCACCTGCGCCACGTCGACCTCGCGGTGCCCCACTTCGACCGCGAGCTCGCGTTCTTCACCGAGACTTGGGGCCTGAGCGTGGAGACCACCGACGGCGGCCTCGCGTTCCTCGCCGCGGCGGGGTCACCTGAGAAGTACTGCGTCCGGCTGCGGGCGGCTAACGACAAGCGCATCGACCTGATCGCCTTTGGGGCGGCGAGCCACGCCGACGTGGACCGGCTCGCCGAGCGGCTCGGCGGCGCGGGCGTGCGCCTCGTCAGCGAGCCCGACGCGCTCAAGACTCCCGGTGGCGGCTACGGCTTCCGCTTCTTCGACCCCGACGGCCGCACCGTCGAGGTCTCCGCCGAGGTCGACGTACGCGGCCACCGCGCCGTCGAGGAGGGCGAGTCGATCCCGGTCCGACTCTCCCACGTCGTCGTGAACACGCCGAACCCCGAGGCGACCGTCGCCTTCTACCGTCAGCACCTCGCGTTCACGCTGTCGGACACCCTGATGCACCCGCATCTGGGCAAGATGATGTGGTTCCTGCGCACGAACTCGTTCCACCACAGCCTGGCGATCGCGCGCGGCCCGCACGTCGCGCTGCACCACGCCTCCTTCGAGCTGCGGGGCGTCGAGGAGTACCTGCGCGGCACCGGCCGGCTGATGCGCGCCGGCGTGGAGAAGGTCTGGGGACCGGGCCGGCACACCGCCGGGAACAACACCTTCACCTACTTCCTCGACCCGCACGGCAACACGGTCGAGTACACGACCGAGCTCGAGCGCCTCGACGAGGACGTCTGGCACCCACACCTCTACGACTTCACCCAGCCGATGGTCACCGACCAGTGGGGCACGGCCGAGCCGATGAGCGAGCTGATCGCCAGTAGGTCGTTCAACGACCCGGACCGCGGCAGCTTCCTCGCCCCACCGGTCTGAGGAAGGCCCCGATGAAACTCGCCACCTTCGCCACACAGAGCGGCGCCGACGCGGACCAGCCCAGGGTCGGGGTCGTCTCGGACGGACAGGTCCACCCGTTCCCATTCGAGTTGACCATGCGCGACGTCGTCGGGCGCGGCATCGACGCGGCCAGGCAGTCCGCCGACGAGGCGCTCGCCGCGCACGGTCATCCGCTGGCCGACGTCCGGCTGTTGGCTCCGCTGCGCCCGACGTCCGTGCGTGACTTCGTCGCTTTCGAGGAGCACGTGCAGGGCGTGCGCCAGGCCGTCGAGGGCACCGCCGGCGTGCCTGACGCCTGGTATGACGCGCCCACCTTCTACTTCACCAACCCGCACGCAATCCTCGGCCCGCACGACCCGGTGCCCTTCCCCGCGACCTGCGCGGCACGCGACCTCGAACTCGAGGTCGCGGTCGTCGTCGGGAAGGCGGGGCGCTCGCTGTCCGTCGAGCAGGCCCGCGACCACGTCTTCGGCTACACGATCATGAACGACTGGTCGGCGCGTGACCTGCAGGGCCGGGAGATGCAGGTCGGCCTCGGCCCGGCGAAGGGCAAGGACTTCGCCACGACGCTCGGCCCGTGGATCGTCACCGCCGACGAGCTGGAGCCCAGCCGCGACGAGGACGGCTTCCTTCGGCTGTGGTGCGCGGTCAGCGTCAACGGCGTCGAGATCGGGCGCGATCTGCTGTCGAACATGGGCTGGACGTTCGAGACGATGATCGCCTACGCGTCCCGCGACAGCCGGGTGGAGATCGGCGACGTGCTCGGTTCGGGCACTGTCGGCAAC
>NZ_CAUVXO010000228.1:1219-8609 GCF_963555865.1 Protofrankia sp. Cr1 | reverse complement strand
GCCCGGAATCGATCAGCGAACACGACCGCACAATCGCGCGCGCCGTCCAAGACGTCGCCGACGAACTCGGCGCCACCGCATCCCAAGTCGCGATCGCCTGGACCCGGACCCACTCCCGCGCCATCCACCCGATTCTCGGTGCTCGACGACTCGACCAGCATTGTGGGTCGGAGGCCGGTCGCGTGTGCTCAGTCGCCGGCGCCGGTCCCTGGTCAACAGCCGTGCGGCGACCGGGCTGACGGTGATTTCAGGACCTTCGGCCAAGAGCCTACGGTTCGGATTGTGGTACGTAAGGTCCACCAACCATCTCATGGGTAGGTCCCACATACCGCCTGACCTGGTCGTTTAGCGGTTTACGCAACCAAATTAATGATCTTAGTAACGTAGGGTTCACATCTGCGAAGCTCTGGCCAGCATGGCTGCAAGCCCGTTGACAGATCGTGCTGCCGCCGCCTGATCGTCTCGGCTGGACGGTCAGGGGAGTGTGCGCCAGTTGCGGGGTCATCGGCACAGCACACGCCCCGACCTGCCCGGACCTGGCGCTGCCGATCCTGTCGCTCGCCGAGCGGCCCGATGAGATCACCAGCGTGACTCGCGTGCCCCGGCCCGCCCGCGCACCCGTATCCCTTACCGTCAAACGAGCGTGTGGCGATCGAAAATTGGCGACAGCGGAGCGATGTCCCCGGTGACATCATTGCCCGGGATGGGCGCTTTCTTACTGCATGGAGGGATTTGGTATGTCCTATAGCGATGTGGAGGCGGAGCTTCGCAGGCATCCGGCTGTTCAGGAGTGTGTAGTCGCCAGGATCCCGACCGGGCCGAGGACGCACATGCTCGTCGCGTATGTCGTGATCATTGGCCAGGCATCCCCCGCGGACATACGGGCGTTCCTGTCGACCCCCCGCCTGCGATCCAACCGGGTCCCTCGGGCCGTGATACCGGTGGACTCCCTGCCCTGCACCCGTTTCGGTGAGGTGGACCGCGAAGGTCTTCCGCTTCCGGTGCAGCCGGGAATGATGGCGGGCGGCAAGGGGGCGTTGGCCGATCTGGACGATATGCCACTCGGGGGGCTCATGCTGGTTTTAGCAGGGGTCGTCGCTCTGGTGGCGTTCCTGACGACCGACGTTTTCTGGCCGGGCTCCACTGATCTGTCCGTGGTGCCCCAGACGTGGTTCAGGAGGCTCTTTACCGGGCTCTATGTGGCCGAATTCCTGTCCTTCGGCTTGGGGATCAGCTTCCTGCTCTTCGGCCGCAGGCGGTTGACCCGGCTGGGACGTCCTTCATGGCTGACCACGCTGGCCCATCTATCGATCGTCTGGCTGCTGGCCGCCTGGTGGCCGCAGGACAACTTTTACCGGCTCGCCGCCAAGACCGACTGGGCACGTCAGGCGGCCCTCGTCTACGGGTTCAACATCACCTTGATGATCGCCGCGGCCGTGCTCGTCGTCTTCGCGGTCCGCGAGCGCCCCGCGGGGTGACCCCCAGATCGGCGAACATCCCGCCAAGGGCCGCGTTCGCGCTTCGGACGGTGGTCTCCGCGTCATCCAGGGTCCGCCTGGTGCGGCCGGCTATCGCCACGCCAAGGTAGGGGACGGGGTCGAATGCGGCTGTCGGGATGGTGACCAGCAGGGTCGCGCCGATCGCCCGGCAGCTCTGGGCAGTGCGGGCGAGGTGTTCGCGCAGCGTCCCGGCGGGCAGCCGGGCACCTAGCGGTAGCCGGTCGAGCGTGCGGACGAGATGACGTCCTCCTCGCCGGCGGTCGAGGGCAGCCTGGAGGTGGAACGCGACAGCCGGGCCGGTGAGCCGCAGGTTGATTTCGGTGGGGGCGAGGCGGCCCGACCGGTCGGTCACGAAGTCAACGTCGTACCAGCCCCGATAGCCGTCCTCGGCCAGGGCACGGCCCACCGCTGACCCGAATCCGACGGCTGTGTCGGCGAGCGAATCGGGAAGGACACCGGGACCGACTGTGACTCCCCGGTAGCTGGTCCCGTCGACGTCCATCAGCCCGACGCCGACCGGGTGGACCTCGCCTTCGGGGTCGATGACGGCGTCAAAGGTGGGGTCGCGGTACGGGCCTGATCCCTCCACGTACTCCTCCAACAGCACGCCGTCGCGCGCCCATCGTCGGACGAGGGCTCGGCGCCCCGCTGTCTCGGGGGTCACTATCAGCGTGCCGGACCCGCCGGCGCCGTACTCGGTCTTCAGCACCACCCGAGCCACTCCGGTCAGTTCCCGCGCGAGCGCGCGTCGCGAACCGACCGGCCGTTGTGCGGGAACGACGATTCCCGGGTGATCGGATGCCAGCGTACGGAACAACGCGTGGGCATGCCTCTTGGACTCATACCGGCCGATTGCCTCCACCAGACCGCGGGGTGACGGGGCGATCGCTTCGAATGCTGCCGTCCGACCCCACGGCAGGACCGGTGAACCCCGGGAGGTGAGGCGTTCCAGCAGGTCCGGCCGAGACCGGATCGCCTCGGATATCCGGCCGTCTCCGGCGATCCCGCTGTGTAGCTCGACCTCGCCCCAGCCGAGTACGGCAGCAACGTCCCGGACCCACCAGTCCTCGACCCGCTCGGGGAGAACGACCATCGCGGGGCGGGGACCGCAGAAGGTAGCCAGACAGGAGTAGTGGTCGGGACCCTGCACACCGCCAGCGAACTGGCCGTTGAACTCCGCGACATTGCCGACGTGAATCGTGGACCCGCCGGCACTCCAAGCCATCGACCAGGATGGTTCCGGCCGGACCGGCCACGCGACATACACGGGCAGGGCATGGTCTGTCCCCGGCCGGCGGACGTCCCGCGGTTCCGCCCCCATCGCCAGGTAGAACGCCTCGGCGTTGGGATCGGATTCGATTGTCACCTGAGTGAATCCCAGCCGGCCCGCCTCCTCCAGCACATGCCGGTACAGCACGCGCCCCACGCCGCGGCCGATCGCGTCCGGTTCAACGAACAGCATGCCTAGTTCACCGTCCGGCGGATCACCCTCCAAGGTGGCCACACCCAGGACCAGTCCATCCCGTTCAGCAACCACCGTCCGCCGTGCGACCACCTCGCTACGTCGAAACCAGAGATCATTCCGGCAGGCGGCCAGAAACTCCTCGTCATAGCCCCAGTGCGCCTTGGAACGCATTGTCAGTCCGTTCAGCGCCTCGGCTTCGTCCGGCCGCGCCACCCTCAGCTTCACCGCTTCGGTCAAGCCGCTCATCCAGGAATGCTCTCACGGAAGGGGATGGGCCGAGCGCCCAGCACGAGCTCTGCGTGGGGACCGCGATTACATCGGGGCGCTGCTGCCCCATGCCGACGTGGTGCAGGCGCTGCTGTGCGGCCTGTGGGCTGAGGGGATCGACGGCGAAATCTTCAACGTCGGCGACGACGCGCCCATCACCGCCTGCGAGATACTCCGGCTGAACAACATCGCGCCCGACCCGGACGCGGCGCAGCGCGTCCTCGACGATCCGTGGAAGGACATCATCGACAGTTCCAAGATCCGCCGAGTGCTGGGCTTCCGGCTCATCTATCCCAACGTCTACGCCGCCGCCCCGGCACCGGTGCGTGCCGAACCCGCCGCCGTCAGGACCGATAGTCGCCGATGGCTGTCAGCTGCTCGGGAGCCGGCGGCTCGGCGAGCCACCCCTTGAGGTTCTCCTGGAACTCCTGGAACTCCGGCACCTTCGGTAGCGGATTGTCGATCCCCTCCTCGATCTGCAGCAGCACCACGTAGGTCACACCGTCCTGAAGCCGGTACGACGTGTAACGGACGCCCTGGGGGCGCGCCTCCTCCAACGTGGCGAACAACGATCTCACAGCCGCTTCGACCTCGGCTGCCTTCTCGGCCTTCACCTTGGTCCTCAGGAGCATCGCCAACATCTGGTCATACCTTCCCTGTCACACGGGCCGACGGCCGTCGGTCATTGCCTATGACACGCGCCGACGGAGGAATGTGACCGATGGACGAACACGAGTGGCTGGCCGAGCGGTTCGAGGAGCACCGCGGGCATCTGCGCGCTGTCGCCTACCGCATGCTCGGCTCCGTCCACGAGGCGGACGACGCCGTGCAGGACGCCTGGCTGCGGCTGAACCAGTCCGGGGCCAGCGACATCGAGAACCTGGGCGGATGGCTGACCACGGTCGTCGCCCGGATCTGCCTGAACATGCTGCGGGTGTGCAGGACCCGTTCCGAGCACCCGATCGGCATCCACGTGCCCGATCCGATCATCAGTCCCGACCAGGTTGCCGGGCCCCGGCAGCCCGAGCAGGAAGCGCTGCTGGCCGAGTCGGTCGGGCTCGCACTGATCATCGTGCTCGACACCCTGACTCCCGCCGAGCGGCTGACCTTCGTGCTGCACGACATGTTCGACCTGCCGTTCGACGAGATCGCGCCGATGGTGGACCGCTCCCCGGCGGCAGCCCGCCAACTGGCCAGCCGGGCCCGCAGACGGGTGCGGGCGCTGGGCGCGCCCGTCCCCGACGCCGACCACATCGTCCAGCGACGGGTGGTCGACGCGTTCTTCGCTGCGGCCCGCAGCGGCGACTTCGATGCGCTGGTCGCGTTGCTGGACCCCGACATCGTCATGCGCGCCGACGGTGGGGCCTCCCGGCCGCAGGCCTCGGCGGTGGTCCGTGGGGCACCGGCCGTCGCCCGCAGGGCCCTCATGTTCGCCCAGCCCACGGCGGTGGTGCGCTCGGCACTGGTCAACGGCGCCGCCGGGGTCGTGATCACGGCAGGCGACCGGCCGATCTCGGTCATGGGATTTACCGTGACCAACGAACGGATCGTCGAGATCTACGCCATCGTCGACCCCGACCGCCTCACCGGCCTCGACCTCACGGCCCTCGACATCCAGGACACGGCCTGAGCTTGTCGTTTAAGTGGTTTAACCTCCTGGTGTTACCCTGCGTGATAGCCGCTGGTAGTAGTGCTGCGTGTACTCGGCCAGGACGGCGCGCAGGTGCCGTTCACCGAAGATCGGTATCCGGTCGGTGACCTCTGTTCGGACCGTGCGTACGAATCGTTCTGCGTGGGCGTTCGCCCGGGGAGTTCGGGGTGGGATCTTGACCGCGGTGATACCGGTGTCGGCGAGGACCGCGTCGAAGGACGCGGTGAACTGCCCGGCGCGGTCGCGGACCAGGAACCGGAAGTCGGCCGCCCGGTCACCGGGGTCCATGAGGAGGTTCCGGATCTGTTGGGTGGTCCATGGCCCGTCCGGGTGCGCGGTGACTCCGAGGATGTGGACGTAGCGGGAGCCGACTTCCATGGCGAAGAAGCAGTACAGACGGCGCAGCGTCACGGCGCAGTCCAGGTGGAAGAAGTCGACTGCCAGCCTCGTCGAGGCCCGCGTGCGTAGGAACTGCCGCCACGTCGAGGCAGTCTGTCGTTGTGGTGCTGGGGGTAGCGCCAGGGTTTTCAGGACTCGGCGGATGGTGGACGCCCCGACCCGGTGGCCGAGCTCGAGAAGCTCACCCTGGATCCGCTGGTACCCCCATGACGTGTTCTCCGTCGCGAGCCGTTCGATCAGCATGGTGATCTCCGGGCTGACCGTGTTCGCGAGGACGTCGTGCAGGTCCCGTGCGATGCGCAGGCGTTCCTCATCGACCCGGCGGCGGGCCTCCCACTCTCGTTCCTGGGCGGCCTGCCGCCGCAGGTCGCGGCGCGTCCGCACTGCGTAGCCGCGCAGGAACGCCGCGACTAGGGTGAGACTGCCGTCGGTGCCGGTGTCCAGCAAGTAGGCGCCCGGGTGCTCGTCGGGATAGGCACGACCGGCCAGGTCCGCCACGTGATAGCCGAGCCAGAGCATCGAGTTCACCAGCAGCACCACCACCGGCCAGCGCCGCCGCACCAGCAGCGTCACGGCCATGGCGGTGCCGAGCACGTAGGCCCTGGCACCCGAATGTGGGGTGGCGGCAGGCGGCAGGCGGGACTGTCCGGCGGTGTGAGTGGCCGGGCCTGTGCCGCTGAGCGGATCTCGGCGGGATAGACGGACAGTGACTGACAGTATCGAGTCTTATGACCGACGCGCCGCCACACGAGGTGGGTGACTGCCCGGACGGCCTCGACTTCACCGTCGAGGTGGAGGCCGTACTCGTGGCCGGATGCGCCGTCGACGTCGTCACCGACTGGCGCAGCCCCGGCGACGGCTGGGACGACACCTGGGGAGTCTTCAGCGGTCTCGCCGGCTTCTACACCGGGACCTTCGCTACGATCGTCGCCTTGCACGCGAACCCATCGAGCTGACCTGGGAGCCACAGCGCGGCCTCCGGTGACCACCCCGGTCCGGGCGGACACCCCATCAGGTGGGCACGGGCAGCGGCGGCAGGCCGCCGCCCGTGAGCGCGTTGACGAACGAGGCCGTTCCGTGCCGGGACAGCCATTCCTCCGGCAGCCGGGACCGGCCGATCCCGCCGGTGTGGCTGTTGTGAAGCCAGACGTAGGCGATCAGCACGACCGTCACGTACACCATGACCAGGCTCGTCCGCGAGGCCGGTCGCCGTTGATCAGGGCGGCCGGGTCGGGCTGGTCGGCGCCCTGGCGGGCGCGCTGACCGGGACCGAGCAGGCGCCGGTCCATGACGGGGGCCGGGTGCTGGCCGACGTCTCGGTGGCGATCGCGGACGGCGGATCCGGATCCGGGACATCGCCACCCGGTCGCTCCTCGCCGCGCGAGGGCATGTCCGGAGATCGATGGCGTCCACGAGGTGCTGGATCACAGTGCGAACGCGTGCTAATTTGTCGATGATCTACGTGTAATTTCCATGGTCAAATATGTGTCAAATCCATGATCGGATATTCGTACGCTCCTACGCTCCTACGCTCCTACGCTCCACGTCTGCTCGACACGGAGTTGCGGGATGTCGTCGCATCCCACCCCGCCGTCCTCGTCGTCGGCCCCCGGGCGGGTGGCAAGACGACCCCGACGCGGCGTGTCTGCCAGTCGACCCCAACGCGGCGCTGCGCGGGCTCGAGGAGCCCGTCCTGATCGACGAGTGGCAGGTCGTGCCCGAGGTACTCGGCGCGGTGAAGTGGGCCGCCGGCGTGCCGAGTGCGCGCTGAGCGTCGTCGGCGCCGACCTATACCACCTGCGCGACGCCAACGGCCGCCGTGAGATCGACCTGCTCCTCGAAGCCCGTGACGGCCAGGCCATCGCCATCGAGGTCAAGGCATCCGCGGCCCCCTCCCACACCGACGCACGACACCTGGAATGGCTTGCGACGGAGATCGGTTCACGGTTCACCCTCGGACTCCTCGTACACACGGGCCCACGGGTCTTCCAACTCACAGAACGCATCCTCGCCGTCCCCGCCGCCGGCCTCTGGTCCTCCAGCTGAGGACGCCGGCGGCTGAGGTCAGCAGCCGCGTGGAGACCGGGCGGATGGCGATTTCAGGACCTT
>NZ_CAUVXO010000228.1:0-502 GCF_963555865.1 Protofrankia sp. Cr1 | reverse complement strand
CTACCAAGATTGAACGGCTCTTATTGTGGTGCGTGGGCTGCGCCGTTTTACCGGACGATGAGCCCCGCGGCGCCGCGTCCCCTATTGCCGGTCGCTCTGACAAACATAGAAGCGCCCGCAGCCTGTCTGAGGACGTGGGTCAAAGGACATCCTCGTCGTCGGTGGGCCGTTTGAGGTGACGGTCCGGATCTTGCAGGGCGGTCAGGACGGGTCTGATCCCAAGGGAGTAGAAGCCGTACTCCAGCTGCTGGTACCAGGCGCGTTCGCTCTCGAGTTCTTTCGACACCGCGATGGGAACTCCGGTCTGCTGGTCGTCGGCAGACACCATGACCACGAACGATGTGCCCTTGTCCATGGGGTCGGACGGCTTGGTGATCACCGCGAATTCCCAGGTCCTCGCGCCCGGGACGTTCAACCCGGCGTCGAGACGTCGCAGGACGAAGGTCGGCTGTCTCAGCAGCACCGCGGACTGTGCCCGGATCGCCATCGCCCCCCGGGCAAC
>NZ_CAUVXO010000227.1:3342-8520 GCF_963555865.1 Protofrankia sp. Cr1 | reverse complement strand
CGATGCAGCGCCTCGTCGACGAGATCGCCCGGCACTCACGCCTTCTGGGCACAGGCAACATGGCCAACCGCAGGGAGAAGGCGTGGCGCTGGGAAAAATGGGACGTCACCCCGGACCGCATCACCCAGCTCGCCCTTGCGTCGGCGCTCGACGTGCCTAGCTCGCGCGTCGACACCCACCCCTGGCCTCGTTGGCTCCCAACCGGCGATGCGATCCGCGTGGATTTCCCCTGGTCTCCGATGGGTACAGTCAGTGCGCTGACTGACGTCGTAGGAGACGCCCTGGTGGATCGACGTGGCTTCCTGAAGCTGACCGGCCCTGCCCTCACCCAGATCGCTCTCGGGTGGCCCGAGCTGGAACCAGCGCGAGCAGCAGCGCACGTCGGGACGAGGCGGATCAGCGAGGCTGCCCTGACCGATATCGAAGCGTACCTGCCTGCGTTACGATCCCTGGAAGATCAGCTCGGTGGTGCGACGGTCCGGCGGCTCGTCGACGCTGAGTTGGGGATGGTCACCGAACTCCTCGACCAAGCAACCTATTCGGACGATCAGGGCCTTCGCCTGTTCGCTGCGGCCGGGGAATTGGCACGGCTCGCGGGGTGGGCCTCGTGTGACGCCGGCTCCCACGCGGCCGCCAGCGCTACTGGATGGTCGGTCTCCACGCTGCACACTCGGCTGATGACCACGCTCTCGGCGCAAACATCCTGAAGAGCATGTCCCTGCAGCTCCTCGACTTCGATCAACGGCGCGAGGCGCTCGACGTCGCGGACAGCGCGATGTCGAGTAGTAGAGCGGCCACACCGCGCACGGTGGCGATGCTGTCCGTTCGTAAGGCACGGACCCACGCCGCCCTCGGCGAGACTCGGGAGTGCACCGACGCGCTTCGGCGCGCCGAGGCTGCCCTCGACCGTGCTCCCTCGAACGACGATCCCAGCTGGGTCCGCTACTTTGACGAAGCCGAGTTCAGCGCCCAGGTCGGCATGACGTACTTCGAACTCGGCGCGGCCAAGGAAGCTGACTCGTGGTTCTCCCGTGCGCTGCAGTCTGGCGGCGGTGTGACCCGCCAACGCGACCGCGCTACCTACCTCATCCGTCATGCCGCGGTCAAGGTCGACCTTGGTGAACTGGAGCATGCCCACGCGCTCTGCCAGGAGGCGCTTCCCTTCCTGGAAGAAGCGCCGTCGGCCCGCAATGGCTATCGCATCGGTGAGCTGCGCGCACGACTCAAGCCGCATGTGAGCAGACCGGAGATCCGCACACTCGACACCCGGCTGGCAGCCAGCGTGGTATGAACCGCCGACGCGTTGGCATCGTCACCGGGGCGAACCGTGGCATCGGCTATGAACTCGCGCGACAGCTGGCCGCGACCGGCGTCACCGTCGTTACTGCCGCTCGCGACGCAGCCGCCGCGACGGCCACCGCCGAGCAGCTGCAGGGCGAAGGCCTCGACGTGCACCCCGTTCACCTCGACATCACCGATCAGGCGAGCATTGATACCGCCATCGTCGCTGTGATCGCATGCTTCGGACGAATCGACGTCCTCGTCAACAACGCTGGTATCGCCATCGACGCTCGTGTGCCCGCCGCCACCCCCGATCTTGCGACTGCCCACCGCACCGTCGACACCAACCTGTTCGGCACCTGGCGCTGCTGCACCGCCGTCATCCCCCATATGACAGCCGCCGGCTACGGACGCATTGTCAACCTCACCAGCCACATGTCGCTCTCCGCGCAGCTGCGGGCTGGAAGCCCCTCCTACCGGATCTCCAAGGCCGCGATCAACACACTCACCCGGATCCTCGCGGACGAACTGGCCGGAACCGGCATCCTCATCAACGCAGCGTCGCCTGGGCAGGTGCAGACCCGGATCGGCCCGAAGGCCGCCAGCCGGACCCCCGCCGAGGCCGCTAAGGGACTTCTCTGGCTCACCGATCTCCCGGCTGACGGGCCGACCGGCCGCCTCTTCTACGAGCACGACGAATTGACGTGGTGACGCCCTGGCCGCTTGAAACAGCCCTTGACAGCTCCTTAAACATGTGCGACATTTGCGGCCAAGGAAATCATACACGGGCAATTGTCCGCGTGGACATTTTCGGACCGGAGGCGATGATGCACCGCCGGGTTGCCGTCATTGGTGGCGGATTGGCCGGTCTGGAGGCCGCGGTCCGAATGGCCTCCCATCCGGGAATAGAGGTCGAAGTCGTCGAGACCGGGCCGTCGACCCGTCGCCGTCATGTCAACTGGGACACCTCGACCCACTCGGGGGATGAGAAGGTCCGATGGTGGTCCAGTGACGGATGGGGATTTGATGGTGGTCTTTCAGAACGACTTGGTGGACGTTCTTTGTGTTATCACGGCGTCCTGCTCGGTCTCACCCCCGAGGAGCTCGGTGATTGGCATCCTCGTTGGCAGGAACGATTATCCGGCCCGCGTGGGCTCTATGCGCAGGTCTGCGACGAACTAGGGCCGGGGTTTCCAGAGCTGCGGGGGTCGTCACTGTCGGCTGCCGCGACGAGAATCGGCATCCGGCACGCTCCGCAAGCGGCGCGCTATGATGACCGGACCGGCCAGTTCGAAGCGTATTCACCGCTACCGGAGGCTCTTCGGCTGGCCGCCGTGAGCGACCGTTTCCGTATCGTCCGTGGCCGTGCGCTCTCGCTCAGGCGGACAAGGCGCGGCTGGGATGTCGATGTTGAGACTCCTGCTGGTACGCCGTCGACAAGGCGAGGTTTTGACGCGTGCGTCCTCGCATCGTCCGCCATCGGCAACATCCAGATCCTGGCCCGGACGACAGGTGAGTCGATCACGACCACCATCACCGATCACTTCTGTGTGGGTGCCCTCGTGCGAATCGAAGCCGGTGAGTCGCTGGGGGCTTTCCGGCACCCGATGCTGTGGATGGGATACCGCCCGGTGCCGGCGCTGTCCACCAACGTCTTTGTGTTGGAAAGACCGGCCCTTCCCAACGGCGACCGACTCATCTCGCTCATGGCCGTGATCGAGCAGGGCAGTGGCCCGGCCGACTTCAGCACGCTCATGGTCCAGCCGTCGTCCACGGGCGGCATGGCCACCACCCACCATAACGACGACGGTCTCACCCGCCGATCTCGATCGTGTCGAGCGGGTTCGCCACGAGCTTCTGCGTCAAGCGAACGAGATCTGCCAAGGTTCGCTCCTCGACATAACTGCGTCGTATTCGACCGGTAACGCTATGGTCGGCGCATGCAATGGCGAGGGCGACGACGAGGACGTGCAACGGTTCGGCGATGGCAACGCTTTTCGCGCATTGCTCGCCCAACCGCTGGCGGGGCGGGTGGCCCAGTTCGAGCTGCCGTACGGGTCATACGAGCACGAGGCCTGTTCCCATCCCGTCGGCGGTGACGGTGCGCTGCCGGTCACGGAGGACCTTGAGGTTGAAGGGCTTCCCGGCGTCTACCTGGCCGGTCCGGGAAATTTTGTCCGACTTGGAGCAGCCAACCCGGCGCTTACCATCATCGCCATGTCGCGTTGGCTCGGCGATTCGCTTGCTGCTTGAGATGCACGCCACCCGGTAACCCGTAGCGTCCGATCCGGCCCCGGCCACCCCGCCGGCGAGGAGGTTGACAATGTCCAAGCTCGCGATCTTCGGTGGTACGCCGGTCACGGACGAGCCGTTCCCGACCTGGCCAAGCCTTGCGCCCGAGAGCATCGAACGGGCGATGGAGCCCCTGCGCACCGGTCGGGTGAACTACTGGACCGGCGAACTGGGCCAGCGATTCGAGGCGGAGTTGGCCGCGTACCTCGGCGCCGACCACGCCATCACCACGAACAGCGGAACGTCGGCATTACATACCGCGCTGGCCGCGCTGGGCGTCGGACCAGGGGACGAGGTCATCTGCACTCCGTACTCCTTTATCGCCTCGGCCTCCTGCGTGCTGCAGGCGGGTGCACTGCCGGTTTTCGCCGACGTCGACGAGTCGCATACGCTCAGCGCGGCCGACGTCGAGAAGAAGATCACATCTCGTTCCCGAGCGATCATTGTCGTCCATCTCTACGGTGTCGTTGCAGATCTTGATCCGATCATCGATGTCGCCAGGAAACACGGTTTGTTCGTCGTCGAGGACTGTGCGCAGAGCATTGGTGCGACCTACAAGGGGAGGAAGGTCGGCACGGTCGGCGACGTCGGCTGTTTCAGTTTCTGCCAGAGCAAGCATTTCACCACCGGTGGTGAGGGTGGCGCGATCGTCACCGATGACGAGAATCTGAGCTGGGAATGTCGTTCTCTACGGGATCACGGCTATGACGTGGCCAGGCGCATGGGGCTCATGGAGTTCGGACCGGAGTACATCCATCGGCGCGTGGGCTTCAACTACCGGCTCACTGAGATGCAGTCGGCCATCGGAAGTTCTGAACTCGCCCGCCTCGACTCGTGGAACCTTCCCCAGCGTCGTGCCAACGGCCGCCAGCTGACCGAGGCTCTGCGGGACCATCCGCTCGTGATACACGCCCCCGTGGACTCGCAGGAGCGGGAAAATGCGTTCTGGTGGGCGCCCTTCGTGCTCGACTCCGAACGGCTGTCGGTTCCCGTCGCGGAGTTCGCCGCAGCCATGACCGCGGAGGGTGTGCCCTACACGACGGTTCAGCTGTCGGAAATGTATCGGGAGCGCGTCTTCGTCGAGAACAAGGGCTTCGGGAAGCTGAACTACCCGTTTGACGACCCCAATGCCACCCCGATCGACTATTCGAAGACGAACTGCGCCACAGCACGCTGGCTCGCGGCGCGGACGCTCCCGTTCTACACCCACCCCGTCTACACCCAGCGGCATATGGAGCAGTACATCCTTGCCTTCGAGAAGGTGGCGGCTGCTTTCTACACGGAGACCCCGACGGGCGCAGCATGAGTGAGTTCAGGTTCTGAGGCTCCGAGTGCGCGGAAAGGACCAGCGATCGCGCGCTCTTCGGCCTGGAGGGCCAAAGGGCGCGCGACGATCGTCAGATCGCGCGCCCGGAGGCCACAGTCCCGGAGCACTACTGGGTCAGCCTCCGCGACCGGTGCGTTTCGGGCCGGTGATGCTGTTGCCGAATTCGTCGATCAGGCCGGCACGGCGTAGCGCGTCCGCGAGCGCACCGGTCGGGACGCTTGATTCCCCACGACGGGGGCGGGGTTGGGCACCACGGGGTTGGGCACCACGGGGTTGGG
>NZ_CAUVXO010000227.1:0-2715 GCF_963555865.1 Protofrankia sp. Cr1 | reverse complement strand
GCGGGGTTGTGCCGCTGCGCGTGGTTGTCCGCCGCGAGGTGCCCCGCCACGGTCCCGGCGCCCGGCGTTCGGCGGGCCTGCCTGCTCACCGCGGCGCTCGGCGTCGTCATCCAGGCGCAGGGTGAGTGAGATGCGTTTGCGGGGAATGTCGACGTCGAGGACCTTCACCCGCACGATGTCGCCGGACTTCACCACGTCCCGAGGGTCGGCCACGAAGGTCTTCGACATCGCCGAGACGTGCACGAGGCCGTCGGAGTGCACGCCCACGTCGACAAAGGCACCGAACGCGGCGACGTTGGTGACCACCCCTTCCAGCACCATGTCGGGGGTGAGATCGGCGAGGGTGTTGACACCGTCGGCGAAGGTCGCGGTCGCAAACGCCGGGCGCGGGTCACGGCCAGGCTTCTCCAGTTCCGCCACGATGTCGGTGACCGTCGGCAGGCCGAAGGTGTCGTCGACGAAGTCCGTGGGCCGCAGCGCGCGCAACAGCGCGGTGTTGCCGATCAGGGCCGTGAGCTCGCCGGCGGTCGACGTCAGGATGCGCCGGACCACCGGATACGCCTCCGGGTGCACGCTGGAGGCGTCGAGCGGGTCGTCCCCGTCCCGGATGCGCAGGAAGCCGGCGCACTGCTCGAACGCTTTCGGGCCGAGCCGTGGGACGTCGGTGAGGGCCCGGCGCGAGCGGAACGGGCCGTTGGCGTCACGGTGGCGCACGATGTTCTCCGCGAGCCCGCCGCCGATGCCCGAGACTCGGGTCAGCAGCGGGGCGGAGGCGGTGTTGACGTCGACGCCGACGGCGTTCACCGCATCCTCGACGACCGCGTCCAGCGAGCGGGACAGTTTGATCTCGGAGAGGTCATGCTGGTACTGGCCGACCCCGATCGACTTCGGGTCGATCTTGACGAGTTCGGCCAGCGGGTCCTGCAGACGGCGCGCGATCGACACCGCGCCGCGCAGCGACACATCCAGTTCGGGTAGTTCACGGGAGGCATACGCCGAGGCCGAGTAGACCGAGGCGCCGGCCTCGGAGACGACGACCGTGGTGAGCGACAGGTCGGGATGCAGCCTGGCCAGGTCGCTCGCGAGCTTGTCGGTCTCCCGGGACGCGGTGCCGTTGCCGATCGCGATCAGATCGACGCCGTGCTGGGCCGCGAGGCGGGCCAGTACGGCGATCGACTCGTCCCAGCGCCGCCGCGGTTCGTGCGGATAGATCGTTTCGGTGGCCACGACCTGACCGGTCGCGTCGACGACCGCGACCTTGACACCCGTGCGCAGGCCCGGATCGAGACCCATGGTCACCCGGGCGCCGGCGGGCGCGGCGAGCAGGAGATCGCGCAGGTTGACGGCGAACACCCCCACCGCGGTGTCCTCGGCCGCCTGCCACAGACGCATCCGCAGGTCGATGTCGAGGTGGACGAGGATGCGGGTGCGCCAGGCCCAGCGCACGGTGTCCACCAGCCAGCGGTCGGCCGGGCGGCCCAGGTCGGCGACGGTGAAGCGCTCGGCGATGGTCAGCTCGTAGGCACTCGGCGCGGGGGTCTCCCGCGGTGCGGCCTCCTCGACGGCCTCCTCCGGCTCCAGGGTGAGGTCGAGGATCTCCTCCTTCTCACCGCGGAACAGCGCGAGGATCCGGTGCGAGGGCAGCTTGGTGAACGGCTCGGCGAAGTCGAAGTAGTCGGCGAACTTGGCGCCGGCATCCTGCTTGCCCTCGCGTACCCGGGAGGTGAGCCGGCCCCGCGACCACATCCGCTCGCGCAGGGTCCCGATCAGGTCGGCATCCTCGGCGAACCGCTCGACCAGGATCGCGCGTGCGCCGTCCAGCGCGGCGCTGACGTCGTCGACGCCGCGCTCGGCGTTGACGAACGCTGCCGCGGTCAGCTGCGGGTCGAGGGTCGGATCGTCCAGCAGCGCCTGCGCCAGCGGTTCCAGGCCCGCCTCCCGGGCGATCTGCGCCTTGGTACGCCGTTTGGGCTTGTACGGCAGGTAGATGTCCTCGAGGCGCGCCTTCGAGTCGGCGGCCATGATCTGCGCCTCGAGTGCGTCGTCCAGCTTGCCCTGCGAGCGGATGGACTCGAGGATCGCGGTGCGGCGCTCCTCCAGCTCACGCAGGTACCGCAACCGCTCCTCAAGGGTGCGTAGCTGCGCGTCGTCGAGCACGCCGGTCGCTTCCTTGCGGTAGCGGGCGATGAACGGCACGGTGGCCCCGCCGTCGAGCAGGTCCACGGCCGCGGTCACCTGGCCCTCACGCACGCCGAGCTCCTCGGCGATCCTGCGATGAACCGACGTCGTCACAATCTTGATCCGCCTTCGCGCTGGGGTCCGAAGTCTTCGTGACCAGCTTGCCTGATCGTCAGGCCCGCGTACGCGGCAGGCCGCGCAACGCGCGCAGTAGCTTCTCGTAACCGCGACCGTCGAAAAGATCGACAGACTGCCAGGGTCGGAGCGCATCGGGGATGTCGCAGACCTCCAACCGCACCGGAATGATGTATGTCGCACCTTCGGGCTGTTCGCTCGCCGTATCGAGCGCGAGCCGGATCGCCCTGTGCAGGAAGCCCCGTCTGTTCGTCGCGTTCGCGCTCAGACAGACCAAGACGGCGGCGGACTCCCTGATTGCCTTCCTGACCAGCGGTTCCCGCTCCTGACCAGGAGAAATGTCCTCCTCGTCCAGCCAGGGTGCCAACTCGTCGTGCGCCAGGCGATCATATAAGGCGCGCA
>NZ_CAUVXO010000226.1:0-7972 GCF_963555865.1 Protofrankia sp. Cr1 | reverse complement strand
GGGGCCGGCAGCACTGGGGCCGGCAGCACTGGGGCCGGCAGCACTGGGGCCGGCGCGACAGATGCGGTCGCCCGGACCGAGTCGGACATGCTCAGCACGAAACTTGCGGGTCGGCGAGCGGCCGGCCGGGTCAGACCGATCAGCCAGCCGAGGTCGCGCAACAACCGGATCTGTCGTTGCACATGGGTGCGGCTGTAACCGGTCTCGGCGGCCAGCGTCACGAGTCCGGGCGAACAGACCGCGGCGGGTCCAGGCAGCGCCGGGTGGCCGGGTTCGCAGATCGTCGCCACGTCCACCGCGTGGCTTGCGAGAGCCAGCGCGACGAGCTTTGCCGCACGCGGGAGACATGAGCGCAGCACCGCACGCTGCCAGGCGGTGCGATCCGCCACCGGCGTCCCGGAATCGGATGCCGGAAGGAGTACCAGGGCGCCTGGGATCGCCAGCTGGGTCCCGCTGCCGACGTTGGTGAGCAACGTCGGGATGTCGTCGACCACATTCCTCCTTCCGCGCTCGTGCTACCCGCGACCAGAACGGTTCGGTATCTACTAATAGTAGCGGATTCACTACTTGGAGCGTTTGTTGGTGTAGCAAGGGGCGCCCCTGGCGACATCGCCCGAACCGCGTCCAAGCACGGTACCCCGTGGACCCTGGCGATCACGCGCCCCTCGGCCACCGTCGACACATGAGGACAACACGGCTTCAAGATGTAGTTGTGTCATCATTGGGTAGTTGATCGAATGCTATCCGTCAAAATCAGTGCTACAAGCATCCCGTTGGAGCACGCATCCCGGGCCTCCATCAGAGGTATCAGGCTCCCACGGGGCCATCGGGCGCGCGACAAAGACCATGATCAAATAATTACGTCGCCGCAACGAAAAGCTACATTACGTAACGAAAGTAGCGAGGTTGCGCGTCACGGCAGGTCGGTCTCTTACCCGCGCTGGCCGGCGACCTTGCCTGACCTATCCGGGACTGGATGGCACTGACCCGGGCTCAGGTGACCGCCACGGGCAAGGGTCCGACGTTCAAGGTCGAGAAGGTGCCGCTTGCGACCGATACCACCGGAATACCCGGTCAGAGCCCCACTTGAACCGATCACCCGATGGCACGGGACCACGATGGGAAGCGGATTCCGACCGTTGGCGAGCCCAACCGCGCGGAAGGCCGACGGCCGTCCGATCGCTGCGGCGATCTCGGCATAGCTCCGGGTCGTACCATAGGGAATTGCTGCCACGGCCGCCCACACCGCCTCTTGGAACGGTGTACCGACCGGATGCAGCGGTACGTCGAAGGTGACCCGGTCACCCATGAAGTACGCCTCGAGCTGCTCGATCACATCACGGAACGCAACCGGATCGGACTCGAGACCGTCCAACCACGGCGGGCCGGCAGCCGGCTCGTTCATGTGAATTGCACGCAGAGCCACGTCGTCACCAACCAGCAGCAACGGACCCAGCGGTGAAGCCATTCTGGCCTGTCGGGTGACGCCTTCCACGCAGCCTGACGCTACCTTTCTGCTACTACACAGGGAAACGATGGGGTCACAACGGCGTGCAGGTGTCGCGTTGTCGGGCCCGGTCGACCTGATCGGGAACAACCTGACCGCCGGCAGCGGTCGTGCGTCAACACCTTCCGCTCAGGTAGTCATCGGCAAGATCGCACGATGTCGCGACATACCGCGTCACACTGTCGACCGCGTCGGCCTCCGGATGCGAATCCAGCCAGGCGACCAACAACAGCCGACGGAGCATGATGAAGGTCGCCACCATCGCCTCCTCGTCGGCGGACACCGGCCGGTGCCGCCGGTAGGAGGTAAGCCAGGCATCCACCAGGTCACCAACCGCTGGCAGATGTTCGATGAACGACAGAGACGCAGCAAGATCATAAAGGTACCAGGTGAACCCACAGTCGTCGAAGTCGATGACTGTGAGCTCATCCGCCTGCCCGTTGACCAGCAGGTTCGCCAGCCTCATGTCAGCGTGGACAAGCCCGAACCGGTCCGCGCCACGGCCGAACCGCTCAATCCGGCGGCGGATCTCGTCGGCGGCCCGGGTCAGGACGGCAACACTGGCCGGGTCGACCTCCGACGTGCCGGCCTGCCAACGACCCCAACGACCGTCCGCTCCCAGAGTCGTTCGCCACGTCCACTCGAACCGGGTGAAGCCGCTCGGACGCTGCCAGCCACAAGCATGTTGATGAAGCCGCGCCGCGATCTCGCCAAGTGCGGCGAAACCGCGCATGAGGCCCACAGCATCGGATGGCTCCGGCGAAGATCCCGCCACCCAATCGAAGAGCACCGCATAGCGCGGTTGGGTGTGCACACCTGAGCTGGCTGAGTCACGCGCGGTCATGGCCACCAAGTCACCCTGACGGGTCGGTACGACCCGCGGCGTATCCACCACGCCGTTACGCCGAAGTGTCCGCGTCCAGAGCAGCTCGGAAGTGATCTCCTCAAACCGATGATAGCCGGGTCGGTGCAGCCGCAACGCCCAACGACGGCCCGTTGCAGGATCTTCAACCTGGTAGGTGACGTTCTCCGAGACGCACAGGAGGCTTACGGTTAGTACCGCTCCAAGGTCGTAAGCGGTGAGGACCTCCTCAACCAGCGCATCCGTCGGATTTCGGTCAACCAGCACAGTCCTGATCATAATCAGGCGGCACCAAGCGCCGGCCGGGCCTGGAACGGCCAGGCCTGGACCGGCATACGACGCAACAGAGAGCGTCCGCACAACAGAGACCGTCCGGGTGCGACCAGAGCGTCAGCGCGAGAACGTGCGGGGGGCGCCATACCCGGGCCCTCGCTCGGGACGGCCTGTTCGCGACGTCCAGCGCCACTGAACGGACACCCTGCCAGCCACCACGCCACGGACCTTCGGGACCGCATGCAACCAGTCAGCCTGGCAACGGCCACCGAGAACAAGTAGATCACCCGAACCCGGTAGCAGGTCACGGGCACCGCTGTCGTCATTCAGGATGCGCCGTCCCGGCGGCAGGTGGCGGGACTTCACCAGAAACGGCCGGCGGGCACCTGTCGTGAGGATCGCGATCACCGTGTTGTCGAGCCACCGCATCTCCCGATCCCGGTGAAAGGCGACGCTGTCATTACCATCGCGATACCAGGACAGTCCGAACCCGTCGAAGTCGACCTGGTAGCGCCGCCGCAGCATGCGGTAGGCCTCGACCAGCGCCGGGTACGGCACCGGCCGGCCGCGAGAGATCCACGAAGTTAGCCGCGGCTCAGTCACATAACGCTCATAACGCCACATGGCGCCCTGTTTCCATGGCACGGACCCGGTCAGCTCGCGGTAGAGCCGGTCAGCCCCGGTCATCCAGCCGCGTGCGACGTCGACCCAGGATGTGTCATCGAACCAGATTCGCTCGAAGGTCGCGTCCGAATCGACCGAAGCGCCCAGAATCTCGGCGGCATCAACCGCGCCGGCGGTGGATTCCGAGACGCCTGGCATTGACGGATCGGGCGTCCACTCAGACGTCGATCTCCGTACACCGCTCATGCCTACCGCCCCTTCCCCGCCCGCGCCCACGTGTGTATCCATCCGTCGACAACCACCGCGACCTTCTCCTCCGACACCTCAACAAGATCATTATCATGATAACCGAGCCAACCGCGCCGAAGGTAGTCGGTCGGGTGCCACCGACCATCCCGTCAAACACCTCGCCGACCGTCACGGGTTCGACATGGGTCCGGCGGTAGACGCTTCGTCCGGTATTTCGGCCAGGTCGGTGGCGACCTTTCGTTTCAGCGAGTCGGACGGTGCATCCAGGCTAAGCGCGTGGTCCAGATCAGCAGGCCGAGCAGCCACGCGTTCACCCGGGCCGGTGACGGCGAAAGCGTCTTTCGCCACCGGGTGGCGGCCGCGAGGCAGCAGCCTTCTCAGCACGCTGGTGGTCCGGGTGCGACCACCGCGGAGGCGCTCGGCCATCGCCGCCAGGAGGGTACGCCCCGTGGTCCGTAAGATCCGCGCGAATGCTCGGCCATCGCGCAAGGACTGCCTGGCGCCCCGGACGGCCCGGGCGGCGCCGGCCGTGGTGGTCAGACCGACCGGACCGGGAATGCAGTCGGCCAGGGCAAACAGAACGTCCCACAGGGATGCCCGGCCGGCCGCGTATTCCATGAGAGTGTCAGCGAGGACGACGAGTGCGGCGGCGAAGATGACCCACGCCACCGGACCGCCGACGATCAGTACAACGACACCCAGGACTGCGACGGTGATTTTTGCGACGCGGACGGCGGCATGCCAGAAACGGCCAGCACGTTCTACCAATCCTGCCCAGGAATGCCAGGATCTGTTCTTCAGGCCCGCATGCGACGCGCTCCGGATCGCGTGCACACAGGTCGCTGCGGCATCCGCACGCATCTGCTTCGCGGTGAGAGCGAGCCGACGGGCGGCATCCAGATCATCCTGAGCGGAATCGACAGAGCTTTGCGCCAGGTCGAGTTTTGCCCGCACGGTATCGCGGTTACGAATCGCCTGCACCACCCGCGCCGGATCGGGCTGGGGAATGTCGATCGGGTATCCATGTGACGCCGAGGTCAGCTCCGATACCGTCGACGCCGCGGAGGTGAACGCGATGTGCGCCGGACCGACCAGCGTCTGGGCATGGTCCCGGCGGGCGCGTGCGTCCCGTCCCCGGGCGAGCGCGTTGTCGGCCCGCGCCTGGGCCGCGTCAAGATCCGGATTGAACGCGTTCAACGCATTCCCCGCCAGCCGATAGGAATTCGCGAGCTTCTGTAACTGCCCGGGGAACTCGGCCAACTCGTCGCGAAAGGAAGTACCCGACTCGCCCTGCCACGATATTGCAACACAGGAGGTGGTAATCGCCGTCAGATTTTCATTAGCATGATCTACATCGGCGGCGAATTCCAGGAACTTCCGTGCCAGTTCTCGTACCGAGAACGGATCCCCGGGCGTGGGATCAGCATCCAGATCGAGAACAGCCCAGTCCGTCGGTCTGTTCATCGAACGAACCCATGACGACAAGAAACACGCATTTGCATCACTCCGGGCCGGGTCAGGGGTCTAGCCAGCCACAAACAGCGCGACCACAGCTCCCTTCGCGCCGCCGGAGGTCCGAAGGGGCGGCAGGCCGACAGCCAACGTGGACATATGAAAGATAACCCGGATCCCAGCCGCGCGCACGGCTTTCACCCATTCAAAATACGACCATTTCCGGGGCCCACGCTAAATGGTCGCAACAAATTCGTACCGGTCAGCGCAGGATGCCGGTGTGGCCGAGGGAGTAACGACCCGGCTGGGGCCAGACGCAGACGCCGTGTGGACCCGGGCCGACCCTGATCCGTGCCAGCAGGTTGCCGTCCTTCGTCGAGATCGCGTAGACCTCGCTGTTGTAACGGCCGGCCAGCCACAGGACCGACCCGTCGGCCGACACCCCGCCCATGTCAGGACTACCCCCACCGCGGATCGGCCACGTGGTCCGAACCTGGCGGGTCGTGAAGTCCACGACGGAGACGGAGCCCTCACCGCGGTTCGACACGTACATCACGGTTGCGTCCCGACTCGGGTACAGGCCATGAGCGCCCCTACCGGTCGGCAGAAATCCGATCGTGGTGAAGCGAACCGGATCCACGAGATGGAGACCATTGGTCATCATGTCGGCCACGTAGAGTACCTCTCCGCGCGGATCGATCTTGATGTCCTGCGGCATGCCCCCGACGGTCAGGTACCCGATGACAGCCGGCGCGCGAAGGTCGATCTTGACGAGCTTGCCGGAGAACTCGCAGGTGGCGACGAGGAACGAGTCGTCAGCGGCGAAGTCGACGTGGTCGACACCGGGACAGTCGACCTTCAACTGGGTCCGCAACTGCCAGGTGTGCGGGTCGTAGAAGTCCAGGCGTTCCAGCGCCTCGGCGACGACCACCGCGTACTTCCCGTCCGGGGTGAAGTACATGTTGTAGGGATCGGCAACGGGAATATTCGACCCTTTGATCTTCCCGGTGGTCGGATCGATCGGGGTCAGACTGTTTCCGGCGTTGTTGGTGACGTACAGGGTTGACAGATCCCAGGATGGGACGATGTGCTGAGGACGGGCACCGGTCACGTAGTGGTCGATCACCGTGAAAGTCGCCGGATCGATCACATCAACGGTATTACTGTCACTGTTCGGAACATAGACGAGCGTCCTGGCATTGCGGACGGCTGGGCTGAACTGGTTTGCCCCGTCGAACGCGTAGAGGTTCCGCGGTGACACCGGCGGGGTTTCGACCGGCGACGGCGCTGCCGTGCCCGGGGACGCCGTGCCCGGGGACGCGATGGACCCGAGCGCCGCCGGGACATCCCGCGCCGACGTGCGTGGCTGAACGGACGGCTTGGACGAAGCCGCACCGCTGCCACATGCAGCCAACAGGGGAGCGCACACGGCGGTGAGCAACACGAGGCGAGACAACCGCTGTGATCGATTCCCGCGAGATATGTGCACAGATCTGCTCCGAGTCCCGACGGGCGACAACAACACCGAAGGGTAACAGTATGCACACCGCCCGAATGCGGATGGCAGTGGGGGCGCGGGGTGGATCCGATCGATCACGGACACCTCCGATCGGGTCACGATCAATCCGCGTCACTGTGAACACAGAAAGCGATCGTATAATCACAACTATTGATGTCTGCACTGATGAGGGATAACTCCCTGCGAACAGGTCGTTCCCCGATGTCTCGCCACCCAAATCTGAAATATCCTCGGATCGACGAGAAAGAGGTGCGGATGACCATCCTGGGCCTGTTGGCCGGCGCCCTGACGACCGGGTGCTGGTTGCCGCAGCTGTTCCGGTCCTGGCGGACCCGCTCCGTCCGGGACATCTCCTGGATCTATCTCGGAATCCTCGGGCTCGGCGTGAGTCTGTGGCTGGGCTACGGTCTCCTCAACGGCGACATGGCGATCATCATCGCAAACGCGGCGACTGCCGGTGCCATCGCCGTCCTCGCCGGCCTGAAAGCCTCGTTCGACCGCGAATCCGGGGAAGCAGCCTGACCGAAAGATCCAAAATGGACTCGACCACCGGGCGGGTACCGCCGCCACCTATGGATGTACCGAACCCGGATTCCCGACCTGCCGACCTGCCGACCTGCCGACCTGCCGACCGCAGTGTAAGAATTGTCTCTCTCATGTGCATATGGGTGCGGTCCCGGCGCAGCGGTCCGGCAAGATCCGTTCTGTGACAACCATCGTGGTCCCGGGCCGTGAGTTCGCCGCCGTGTTTCCGCACCGGTACGCCGTGGTGGACGTCGAAACCTCGGGCTTGTCACCGCGTGTACACCGAGTGCTGTCGGTCGCCGTTGTCCACGTTGCCACGGACGGCACCGTCGAAGGCAGCTGGTCGACCCTGCTCGATCCGGGTTGCGACCCCGGACCGGTCCATATTCACGGACTCACCCGCGAACGACTCGCCGGCAGCCCGACGTTCGACCAGATCGTCGATCCGTTGGTGTCCATGCTTGCCGGGCGGGTGTTCGTCGCCCACAACGCGACGTTCGACTGGCAGATGATCTCAGCCGAGGCGCAGCGGCTCGACCTGCGCCTACCGATCGATCGGCGACTGTGCACGCGGGTTCTCGCGCGCCAGCTCAACCTCGAACTGCCCAACCTGAAACTGGCGACCCTCGCGGCCTACTGGGGCGTTCCCCAACGTCGGGCCCATGAGGCCGACGACGACGCCTCGGTACTCGCCACACTGCTGCCTGAACTTCTGCGCCTCGCCGCCAACCGGGGCGCGGACCTGCCGCTGGTGACATGCGACGCCGAGGCACCGGCACCGGCACCGGCACCGGCACCGGCACCCGATATCGGACGGTGGGCAGCACGTCCGGCACGTCTCCTTCGGCCTGAACTCCCGAAGAACAGCGCGACGGAGACCACCGGCACGTAACCCTCGTTCTCCGACACACCCTCCGTCCTTCTATTTCGGGTTGACACGCCCGCCGCACCAATCCGCGGG
>NZ_CAUVXO010000225.1:1563-8579 GCF_963555865.1 Protofrankia sp. Cr1 | reverse complement strand
CGTCGGCCGTCGCAACGTCATACCGATATTTCCCGGTCAGCGGTCAGCGGTCAGCGGTCAGCGGTCAGCGGTCAGCGGTTATGCCGGATTCCGGCCGACTGGAAGCTAGCCGTCGGTAGAGAGAACTCGTCAGCAACAGTTCCTCGTGCCGGCCGGTGGCCACCACCTGTCCCTTGTCGAGCACGATGATGCGGTCCGCCGCCTGTACCGTGGAGATCCGGTGTGCGATAACCAGAAGTGCGCCGGTGGCTGAGATCTCCCGCATCGCCTGGGTCAGCGCGTGTTCGTTCATGGAATCCATCTGCGAAGTCGGTTCATCCATGAGCAAGACGGCGGGCCGGGCCAGGAGAGCTCGGGCGATGGCGACCCGTTGGCGTTCCCCTCCAGACAGCAGGACACCGTGGTCACCGACTTCGGTATCCAGGCCGGCGGGCACCCGCGCGAGCAGATCCGTCAGGCTCGCGGTGCGGACGGCCCATTCGAGATCTTCCTCGGTCGCGTGGGGTGCGGCATACTGGATGTTGTCGCGGAGGGTGCCCTGTAGTACCGGGGCCTGCTGCTCGACCAGGTTCACCCAGGCGCGGGCCGTCGAGCGGTCGATGGTGCGGACGTCCCGCCCGTCGAACAGAATCTCCCCACGGTCGGTGTCGTAGAATCGTTCGATGAGCTGGAGCACGGTGGACTTGCCGGCACCGGACCTACCGACCAGTGCGATGTGGCCGTGACTCGGCACTGTGAATGACACGTCGCGAAGTACCGGCTCTGTCCCGTAACCAAACTGCACGCCACGAAACTCGATCGCCGGTGTGTCGTGCGACCGGCCGACTACCTTGCCATTGCTGTCGGTGCGCGCAGCCTGGGCCACTGGCCGGCCGTTGTCCCAGCTGGGGTGCCACTGCCCGGCTCCGTCCTGTTCATCGGCTTCGCGCGGGAGCGTGAAGACCGCGTTGACCCGTTGCAGCCCGCCCATACCCCGCTGGATCGTGCCCGCGGCCTCGAACAGTTCGGAGAGGGGCATGACAAGGTATGTGACGTAGAGCAGGAATGCGACGAGATCGCCCAGCGATGTCGAGCCTTTCGCGACGAGCACTCCACCGACGAGCAGTATCACCAGAATCGAACCGTGGATGGTCAACTCGACCGCAGGGGTGACAATCGAGTCCAGCTTGGCCATCCGCACCCCGGCGTGATAGGCCTCTTTGACATGCACGCCGATACGTTCGGCCTCTCGCTGCTCGGCACGGCTGGCCCGGACGGTACGAATTGCGCTGAGCGCCCTTTCGAGGTCGGCGGTCATGCTCCCGACGCTGGCCTGACTGCGTTCTGAGGTGACACGGATACGCACCAACACGCCCAGCACCATCGTGGCGGCTACCGCGACCGCGACCAGTACGATCAGGAACAGCAACGGGTTAAGCCAGATCATCGCCGCCACGGTCCCGATCACACCGATCGAGCTCGTGACGATCACCGTGAAGCTGTAGGCCACGGCCTCTCGGACGAGGGTCGTATCGGTGTTGGCGCGCGAGATCAGGTCACCCATCCGCTGCCGGTCGTAGATTCCGATGCGCAGCCGCAGCAGGTGACCGATCAGGCGTGTCCGCAGGCCGAACAGAATCTGCTGGCCGGTGCGCCCCAACAGGTAGTTCCCACAGCTGTCGATCAATGCCTGGCCGGCGAACAACACGAGAAGCAGCGCGACCATCCAGGTGGGGATCCCGCCAGCCTGTGCGGCGTCGATCACGTTTTTCACCAGGAGCGGCTGCGCAATTCCGAGAACAGTT
This sequence comes from Protofrankia sp. Cr1, assembly GCF_963555865.1. Lineage (NCBI taxonomy): Bacteria > Bacillati > Actinomycetota > Actinomycetes > Frankiales > Frankiaceae > Protofrankia > Protofrankia sp. Cr1. The sequence goes on along the minus strand of NZ_CAUVXO010000225.1, from coordinate 6,795 downwards.
CCGATCAGGGTTAGCCCGGTCGCGATACCGATGGGTCGACCGTGCCCGCGCAGCAGGCGCCACAAGTCACCGATCGGCCATTTGTGACCCTCGGGAACCGCTGGAAGCGGCTCCGTCGCGATGCCCCGGGATGCGTCGCTCATGGCACCGGGACGCCTTTGGGAGGAACGGCGACCAGCGGCCGGAAGTAGCCGGTCGGTTCCCGCTCGCCCACCATGATGCCTTCCGCCTCCACCCAAGCGTGCGCCGCGAACGGAGCGACCCTGCGAATGCCGACGCACCACGTCGGCCACACTCCTGACGCCCGGCAGAGCAGCGCGGTGGCAACAGACCGGGGAACACAGCCCTGCGCGCCCCGGCACAGGATGCTCACCGTCATAACGGCCTCCCGTGCGGCCAGTGTCTGCTCGTAGTCGGCCGGCCGAGCGCCGTGCTGCAGCCAGGTCAGGACGGAACGGATCCGGCCGGGCGGCTGGGTGGCCAGAAGCCTGGCGGCCACGACCGCGGCGATCGCCAGTGGCCGTCGGCGCAGCGGCAGTTCTCCTCCTCGACGGGGCAACGACATGGGTGTGCTCATCGGGCGGCACCTTCCTCGTGAACGTGCTCCGCTCGGCGTGCGACGACGGACGGGGGTTGCTCCCGTCAGCGGGCGCAGTCGGTGGCGATCAACCCGGCCGTGTCGAGTTGGGCCAGCAGGGTCTGTATGTCCCGGTTCGCGGTGGTGACATCCACCTCGTAACTGTTGACCACAGCGTCGGCTGCTTGCGCGGTGCTGCCGCCGTCGAGCAGTAGCCGCAGGACAAGTGCCCCGATCGGGTTGAGTGTCCAGTAACGACCGCTGCGTTCATCCAGGAGCCCGATCCCATAGTCGGTTTCCGCGTGGACGACGCCTTTGCGTAGCACCAGCATCTATTCTCCCACGGAGTCCTTACGCCTGAGTAGGCTGCGCCTTCACGGTCCGGTCGCCGGCGAGTACCCGCAACCACATCTCACAAGCGAAGGTCTGCTGAAGGGGCTCGTGAGCCAGCGAAGGCCCGTGGGAGTACCGACAGCCGGCCCGTAGTTTCTCGGCGTCGACCAGTCCGAGAGCGGCAAGCATCGAGTTCTCGGACAATGCCAGCAGCCAGTCACGGTTGGCAGACAGCCCTGCTTCTTCCTCGGTCGATCCTTCCGCTTTTGTGACGCGCCCCAGCGAGACCGCTGGCACGATTCCGTGCATAGCCTCCTTGAGTAGCGGCTTGTACTCCCAGGGGGTGGACCGTTCTTCCGGACGTACCATGAGGGACGCCTCGATGACCCGGTCGTCGAGGAAGGGCGCGGCGATCGGGATGCGGCTGGGCGCGGCGAGCTGGGAGAACAGGCGAACGGCTCCGGCCCCGGAGCGGATGGACAGGATGTCACAGTGCTGGTCACGGGTGCCAGCCAGCGGGCGGGCCGATCCCAGGACCGCGTCGAACGCCTCACGCACCAGGCAGACGCCGTCCGCGGTCACCCACGGCGCCAGCCGTGGCGCAGCGGCCCAGTCCAGGTCGGGCAGCGGTTGCCTCCGCCCGGAACCGGTCACCTGCGCGGCCACGTCGGACAGAGCGGCGTGGTACGAGCGCGGGCGCAGCATCATCCACAGGCTTGCCGGCAATGGCCATCGGTTGTGGGCCCGCAAGCCGCGGAGCCGGTCGAAGGCGGTCCACGGGCGGCGGCGGACCAGCGTGTACAGGTAGTTCGGCGCTCCCTCGAGGACCTCGTCACCACCGAGTCCGGTCAGGTGCACCCGGGGTTGGTACGGGGCCAGCCGGTGGAATCCGGCGAGCATCTTCGCCCGGTCGATAATCCCGATGAAGGGCCTGTCCAACTGTTCGTCGGTGGTTGCGATTCCGTCATAGACAAGTGGAAGATCTTCACGTGGCAGGATCTCGTGTACTGCCGTCGGCAGGTTCTCGATGGCGAGAGCAGCCCACTCCGCGTCGTCGTCCCCCGGGTCCCGTCCGATTCCGGTGTAGGCGACGAGAGCGATCGGATGCCGAGCGGCGAGAAAGCACAACGAGGTCGAGTCGAGTCCGCCGGACAGGTCGCTGCTCACAGTGCCACCCATACCGGCGCGGACGCCTACGGCCTCGGTGAGTGCATGCCGTAGCAGCCGTGCGCCCTGCGCCAACGGAAGTACAGGATCGGGTTGTCGCCACCAACGAATCCGGCTTGGCCGCCCGTTTTCGGCAACCAGGAGGAAATGATCCGACGGTACCGCTTCGATGTTTCGCCACATCGGCTGGTCGTCCAACGGGTACGGCGCTATCGGGTCGAGGAGCGCCAGTGCAACGGCGTGCATGTCCAACTCGCCACCGGTGACAGCGGCCAGTACGTCGGCCCGGTCCGCGGCGATCACCTGGTCGTCGACCACGACGTAGAAGACCCGCCGTGTACCTGACGCGGTGCCCTGGACACGGCGACGGCCGTCGATCTCGGCGATGATGTGGAAGCTTCCTGGCAACGAGCAGGCCAAGGTGTTGAGCGAGGCCACATCCCGGGTGCGTTCGAGAACGCGCGTGAGGTAGGCGGCGTCGACCGGACAACATCCTATCAGCGTTATCCGGGACCGTCCCGTGACCGCTGTAACGATCCCATCCCGGGGCCAGTCGCCCAACAGCCATGGCCGGCCGGAATCGTAGCGGACCGACTCGGTGGCATGGTCGGTGATCTCGGCTGCGACCGCGGCAGCGACACCGGAGTCCGGTAGCACCACGAACCACGGGGTTCCGGTGGGCAGCGTAGGAAATCCGGTCATCTCGTCAGGGCCCCGTTCCTTTTCGGCGGTCGGTATCAGTACCCCGATACATCAGTACCCCGATACCCCGATGAGTGGGCGGGTGGCGGCAGCTGTAGGGCCACCACCACCCGCCCCGTTCGGCTCACGGCCTGTCAGGTGATTGCTGCCGGGTGTGGGCGGAAATCCAGACTTCTCCTACCCGACACCCACGCGTCCTACCCGACACCCACGCGACACGTGAGGAGTCGATCCGGCTACTTAGCTCCGAACCTGCCTCGGCGTCCCTCAAATTCGCCAAAGTCGCGGAAGCCGCGGCGCCGGCCGAAGAAGTCACGCCCGTGTCCCCAGTAGTGGCCACCGGTGATCGTGGCGAAGGCGCCGGCCTCGTGCAGAGCAGGCGCCTCGTAGGAAGCCTTCATGGATCCCTCCCGTCGAAGTCTGTGGTTGTCTGGTCGCCGGACGATCTGATCTTTTCCGACTGGGCCGATCGCTGATCGGGACCAGTATCTTGTCTACGTTCCGTGTCCGGCTGGTGTTAACTGTTCCACCGAGAGGTTCAATTTTGGTTCAGCCTGCATACATCCGCCGATTGATGCGCCTCATCGTTACCCGCACTGATCGGACGGAAGGCCCGGGTTGGTGGCGTTGTCGGCCACCAGCGTCTCGTTGTCGGCCGAAAGGATCTGATGATGAAGCCGCCGTAGGTCGACACCGGGTTCTATTCCAAGATCGTTTGCAAGGCGGTCGTACACGGTCCGGTAGGCGGACAGGGCTTCGGCTCGACGGCCCGAACGGTCCAGCGCGACCAGGAGCTGACCCCAGAGGCGTTCCCGGAGCGGATATTCCACTATGAGTGCACGCAGCGTGGGTAGGATGATCTCAGGTTGGCCCAGGGCGAGGCGGGCATCCATCAGGTCCTCCCAGACTGCCCAGCGCTGTTCCTCAAGCCGGGCGGTCTCGGCGAGCGCGATGTCCGCGGGCAATTCTTCGAAGGGTTGACCACGCCATAGCTTCAGAGCTTCCTCGAAGTATTCAATGGCTTTCTCGCGGGTGCCGGAACGCAATGTTTCCCGACCTCTGTCCGCCATCCTCCCGAATATGGAGAAGTCCATTTCTTCGGGCAATACGTTGATGCGGTACCCGCCTCTTTTGCTTTCAATTCTGCCGAATGGATCCCGGCTGGGTGGCAGCGCATGACGCAACTGGGAGACATAGGTCTTGATGTTTCCGGAGGCGGAACGAGGCGGCTCGTCCTCCCAGAGGGAGGAGCAAATCCGGTCAACGCCGACCCAGGTGTTGGAGTTCAGCAGCAGCAAGGAAAGCAGTACCCGTGGTTTGCCCTGATGAATATCTACGGGCTCGCCGTCCGGATTGTATACTTCCAGTGGTCCTAGTATGCGAAAAAGAGCTTTCCCGCTCAGGGTATCACCCATACGCCTTGCGGTACCCGGTCGACAGCCGGGTTAAGCCCGGCTATCGCGGTCGGGTATCGCAGGTGGCACGTATTATCTGGAAATGTTATTCGAAACTCCTGTTAATATTGGAAAGTCGTGCGAATGAAGAACATGTCGATCGTTTGTCAACCAGCGGCCTTGGATTGTGAGGCCCGGAGGTGTCAGCCGGAGTCGGTGGGGTTCAACAGGTTCGCCACGATGCCGTCAGGGTCGGGACCGGTCCCGGTGGGCGGTGTGCTCGGTGTCGTCGACGTCCCGATTGTCGGCGTTGTCGCCGCCGGCGTGGGGCTGGCGGTGAGGGCGTGTGCGTTCCCCGGGCGCCCAGGGGTGCTCGGAGCGGGGCCCGCGCTCGGCGGAACGTCAGCGGTGGCCGGGCCCGATGCGGTGGGCTCGGTGGGAGGACCCGCGCTGGGAGCCGGCGCGGCGGAGGGGTTCACCGGCAGCGCCGCGGTTGGGTCCCCGACGACCGGTTCCTGCGTGGGCGAATGGTTCCCCGGGGTCGAAACGGCGGCCGGAGCGCCCGCCCGCGACGGTGGCGTGAACCCGGCGGCGGTGAGGGTGTCGTCCACACCGTGCACGTAGTCGAGGGCGTCGGATGCCATCGTGCGCAGCTGACCACCGGGCAGGCCGTCGAGCAGGGTCCGCAGATCCCGGGTCTGGTCGGCGGTGAAATCCCGGACCGCGCGCAGTGCGTCGTCGCTGCCGTTGCGAGCCTCGGCGACCAGCACGTCCCCGCCGGCCGCCGCCTCGTTGCGCCAGGCTGCCAGAAGACCGCGAATCTCGGTGGTCTTCGTCGGAAGCCGTCCGTCGTCCATGAGAGTCTGGATCTCACCCAGCCTGGTCCGGGCGATGTCGAGGTGGACCTTGGCCTTTTCGACACGGTTGCTGGTGAGATCAAGCTGGATCTGCTCGACCCGGAGCTTGAGCCCGTAGAAGGGTTCACCGGGAACCGCCCGATGAGCGTTGACCGCGATACCCGTCACCAGGACCGACGTGGCAAGGGCGCCGATCAGAGCC
>NZ_CAUVXO010000225.1:0-1003 GCF_963555865.1 Protofrankia sp. Cr1 | reverse complement strand
GGTTGTGGAGCTCGCTGGTCGGGGGTTCGGCGAGCAGATGGGCGCGCAGGGACGCGCGGAACTCCTCGCGCGGCGACACCTGTTCACAGGCTCGCAGCGCGGTGACGACGTCCAGCCTGGTGCGGTCGCGCATGCCCACGACAGGCTGCCGACCGTCGATCAACCGGTCAAGGCGTTCCGCTCGTCGCCTGGTGAGTGATACTCCCATGGCGTCCCCCCCGTTCCCCCTGTACGGTGCGCAGCCCAGGCGCTGGTCGGCACCCGCATACACCGTCCGCTCCCATGGTGACGGGGAACACCCCGCGCGGGCACGTATCTCGCCCTCGCCGTCCACGGTGATTCGTCCGGACGGTTTGATCCGGCCGCCATGGAATCCACCCTGAACGATCGCCAAATCATCATTTGATCTATCCCACCGTGAGGGTCACCTTGGTGCCCTGTTGGACCTGGCTTCCGGCGGGCGGGTTCATGCTCTTGACGGTGTCGCCGGAGAAGGGGAACCAGTCGCGTTCGGCCTTCAGCCCGGCGTGTTGCAGTACTCGCGCGGCGGCCTGGTACTTGAGGCCGACAACATCGGGAACGTCGACCAGCTGACCGCTGCCGTCCCCGCCGTTGCCCCCTCCACCTGTGTCGGGCGGCCCCTTGGAGACGAACAGGGTGACCGCCGAGCCGCGGTTGACCTGCTGCCCGGGGTCGGGGGAGGTGCGCACGACGCTGCCGGCGGCGACGGTGTCGTCGTTGATGTCCGCACGGTTGACGGTGAGACCGAGTGTCTGGAGCTGGCTGCGGGCCTGTTCGAACGTCAGCTGGATCACGTAGGGCATGGTGACGGTGGCCGGGCCGGTGCTGACGATCAACGTCACCGCGGTGCCCTGGGCGAGCTCGGTGCCCGCGGCCGGGTCCGTTCTGATCACGTTACCGGCCGCGATCGTGGCGTTGGCTTCCTGGCGTGAGGTAGGCGTCACGTTGAGCTGTTGGCGGGTGAGCCTGCTCTGGGCTTCGG
>NZ_CAUVXO010000224.1:7254-8498 GCF_963555865.1 Protofrankia sp. Cr1 | reverse complement strand
AGAGCTCGCCGCGCATGCCGAGGCACTCGCCGCCGCCGCGGACGACGTCCCACTCGCCGAGCGGGCGCTGGCCCTGCTCCGCGAGGAGGAGACCCGGGCAACCGCCGAGTTGGCCGGCCACTCATCGGCCCGGCAACTCGCCGCTACCCACGCTGAGGAATTCCGGACGCGAGCCGCCCGGGCGCGTTCGGGCATCCCACCTGAGCTTCGGGACGCCGACCAGCTGGCAGCCCGTCAGCGTGAGGTCGCACAGTTCGCGGACGCGTACGCCGAATGCCACACGGCTGCCGCCGCGACGGCGTTGGCGCAGGACGAACACCGTCGGGCGGTGGCCGCGGCCGACGGCGACGCCCGCGCCGCGGGCTTCCCGGACGCGGCGACCGCCCGGGCCGCCTGCCGGGACGAGCGCTGGCTCGCCGAGGCCCGGACGCAGTTGGAGGCCCACCGGGACGACCTGGTTGCGGTGCGGTCCCGGTTGGCCAGCCCCCAGCTGGCCGTTGACCTGCACGCGCCGGCACCGGTGGCCGATCATGTGGCCGCCACGCTGGGCGCCCGGGACGCCCATGAGGAGGCCCTTGCCGACGCTGCGCGTGCCGGCGACCGGGCCAGATGCCTGTTCGATCTCGTTGCGGTCTTCGCCGGAGCGTTCGCGGCCGTGGCACCGTTGCGCGATGCCGCCGAGCACGTGCGCGGCCTCGCCGATGTGGCCGTGGGGCGAGGTGAGAACCGCCAGGGCATGCCCCTGTCGAGCTTTGTGCTCGCAGCCCGTCTCGAGGAGGTCGCAACCGCGGCGAGCGGGCGGCTGTCGGCGATGAGCGGCGGCCGGTTCACCCTGGTCCACGACGCCGGTGAACGCCGCGACCGACGCCGCCGAGCCGGGCTCGGGCTGCTCGTCGAGGACGCCTGGACGGGCCGGCGGCGTGACACCGCGACCCTGTCCGGTGGGGAGACCTTTCAGGCCGCGCTGTCCCTGGCGCTGGGGCTCGCCGACGTGGTCACCGCCGAGTCCGGCGGTCAGGCCATGGATGCGCTGTTCATCGACGAGGGCTTCGGCAGCCTCGACCCCGACAGCCTGGAGGAGGTCATGAACGTCCTGGACGACCTGCGCTCCGGCGGCCGGCTCGTCGGCGTCGTCAGCCATGTCGCCGATCTGCGGCAACGCATCCCCACCCAGATCACCGTCGTCAAGGGCACCCGCGGCAGCCAGGTGCGGACCACCCTGCGCTGACACCAGCCGATCCCGG
>NZ_CAUVXO010000224.1:0-6822 GCF_963555865.1 Protofrankia sp. Cr1 | reverse complement strand
TGACGAGGTCGTCGCGGTGGACGATCTCACGCTCATAGGATGAGCCGAACTCGGCGGCAAGGTCGGACGTCGAACGACCCAGCATGCCTGGCAGCTCCGCCGCATCGTAGGCGACCAGGCCCCGGGCGACCGGCAGGCCCGCCGGGCTGACCAGGTCCACCGGGTCGCCGGCGGAGAAATCGCCGTCGACCTTCGTGACGCCGGCGGGCAACAGCGACACCCGGCGGTCGACCACTGCGGCCACCGCGCCGTCGTCAAGAAAGAGCCGGCCCTGCGGGATTGTCGCGTGCTCCAGCCACAGCAGGCGGGACGCCCGGCGCGGTCCGGTCGGGTGGAAGACCGTGCCCACCTCGGCGCCGGCAAGGGCGTCGGCTGCGTTCTCCGCCGACGTGATGATGGTCGCGACCCCGCCCGAGGCGGCCATCCGAGCTGCTTCGATCTTCGTTGCCATACCCCCGACCCCGACTCCGGCGCTGCCGGTGCCCCGGGTGCCGACCCCGTCGAGATCCGCATCGGTCCGAACCTCGCGGACCATGGTGGCCGGGCCGCGCCGCGGATTGGCGTCATAGACACCGTCCACGTCGGACAGCAGGACCAGGAGATCCGCGGAGACGAGATGCGCGACGATCGCCGCGAGGCGGTCGTTGTCGCCGAGGCGGATCTCCTGCGTGGCAACGGCGTCGTTCTCGTTGACGATGGGCACGACACCGAGGTCCAGCAGCCGGTCCAGGGTGGTCCGGGCGTTGCGGTAGTGGGTGCGGCGGATCACGTCGGTAGCGGTGAGCAGCACCTGGCCGACCCGGTGCCCGGCCGTCCCGAACTCGGTGGCATATCGGTGCACCAGAATGCTCTGACCGACGCTCGCCGCCGCCTGCAGGGTCGCGAGATCCCGGGGACGCCGGGCCAGCCCCAGTGGCGCGAGGCCTGCGGCGATTGCACCCGAGGACACCAGTACCAACCGGCCGGCGCGTGCCACCAGCGCCCGCACCAGGGCATCGAGACGATCACCGTCAATACCGCCGCTCGCGGTCGTCAACGACGACGATCCCACCTTCACCACGACCCGGTCAGCCCGGATCACAAAGTCACGAATGGTCACGAGTCGACCCTGTCACGAGTCGACGTCGTCATCCCACCCGCCTCCGGCGTCGCGATCAGCCGCCCGGCGGGCGAACCGCTGGGCCCTGGTCAGTCGGGTGGTGGCGGTGAGCCTGTCGTCACTGCCACGCGGGCCGAGGGTGGCGCCGGCCGCAACGGGCTCGCCGCCTCGCGAACCACCGGCAACAGACCCACCGGAAACAGAGTCGGCGACAACGGATCCAGCCGCAACGGATCCAGCCGCAACGGATCCAGCGGCGACGGATCCGGCGGCAACAGAATCGGCAACCAGGGCATCGCGACGGGCGGCGCGCCCACCACGTCCGCTCAGGTGCGGTTCCCAGTCAAAAGTGACGTCACCGATGGTAACCGCGACTCCGGGCTCTGCCCCCATCCGGGCAAGCTCGGCCTCCAGCCCGAGACGGGCCAGCCGGTCGGCGAGGAAACCGATCGCCTCATCGTTACCGAAGTCGGTCTGACGCACCCATCGCAGCGGCTTGGCACCGGTCACGACGAATCCGTCCTCGTGCGCGCGGACGGTGAAGTCAGCCTCATCGACCGCACGGGGACGCAGAACGACCCGCGGGGAGGAGTCCGTCGGCATGGCTGCCCGGTGTGCGGCAACCTGTTCGGCCAGGGCGAGTGAGAGCGCGCGGACGCCCTCACGGGTGGCGCTGCTCACCGCGAACACACCCAGCCCGCGAGCGGCGATCTCGGCCGTGACCAGTTCCGCCAGGTCACGGCCGTCCGGAACATCGATCTTGTTCAGGACGACCACCCGCGGCCGGTTCGAGAGGTCCGCGGAGTACGCAGCCAGCTCCGCCTCGATGACGTCGAGATCGCTGACGGGATCACGGCCGGGTTCGAGCGTGGCGCAGTCCAGCACATGCACGATGAGCGAGCAGCGTTCGATATGACGCAGGAACTCAAGGCCCAGGCCGCGCCCGGAGCTGGCCCCGGGGATCAGACCTGGGACGTCGGCCACCGTGTACGGGGGAAGGTCACCGGCCAGCGCCACGCCGAGGTTCGGCACGAGGGTGGTGAAAGGGTAGTCTGCGATCTTGGGCTTGGCCGCGCTGAGCACCGAGACCAGCGAGGACTTACCCGCGCTGGGAAAACCCACCAGCGCCACATCCGCGACGGTCTTGAGTTCCAGGACGGCGTCAAGCTGCTCCCCCGGCTCACCGAGCTCCGCGAACCCCGGGGCCTTGCGCCGGGCGGAGGCCAGCCCCGCGTTGCCGCGACCACCGCGGCCGCCACCGGCGAGGACCAGGTCACTCCCAACGCCGACCAGGTCCGCGATCTGCTCGCCGTCCGGCCGCAGGACGACAGTGCCGTCCGGCACCGACAGCACGAGATCCACACCGTCGGCGCCGTGCCGGTTGGAGCCCTGACCCGGACGACCGCTCGAGGCCCGCTGATGGGGATGGAAGTGGAAGTCGAGCAGGGTCGTCACGCTCGGGTCGACCCGGAGGATGACGTCCCCGCCACGACCGCCGTTGCCGCCGTCCGGGCCGCCGAGCGGTTTGAACTTCTCGCGATGAACCGAGGCGCAGCCATTCCCGCCATCCCCTGCGATGACGTGAAGGATGACCCGGTCGATGAAGGTGGGCACAGCTGCCTTTCTCCATCGTCGTTACGTCACTCGCCGCACGTCACTCGCAGCGCGCCCGCCGTGGAACCTGCGGACGCACGAACGACCTCATCTCACGCCGGCATCGGCCCAGTTGATCGGATTGCCGCCGACCTCAGGCGGCCACCAGCTCCTCCACGGAGATGATGTTGATGACCCGACGACCCCGACGGGTACCAAACTGGACATGCCCGGCGACCAGCGCGAACAGCGTGTCGTCACTGCCCCGGCCCACCTGCGAGCCGGGGTGGAAGTGCGTGCCCCGCTGGCGAACAATGATCTCGCCCGCCTTGACATACTGACCACCGAAACGCTTGACACCGAGCCGCTGAGCGTTGGAGTCACGACCGTTGCGCGAGGAGCTCGCGCCCTTCTTGTGTGCCATGTCGTTCAGGCCTTCCCGGTCTCGATACCGGTCACCCGCAGGCGGGTGAACTTCTGACGGTGGCCCTGCCGCTTGTGATAGCCGGTCTTGCTCTTGAACTTGTGAATCCTGATCTTAGGACCCTTGACGATCTCGACGACCTCCGCGGTCACCTCGACGGACGCGAGCACGTCCCTGTCGTGGGTAACCACGTCGCCGTCGACGAGCAGAAGCGCCGGCAGGTTGACGGCCGCGCCCGGCTCGCCCTTGACGAGCTCGACATCGACGACATCGCCGACGGCGACCTTGTGCTGCTTGCCGCCGCTGGCCACGACCGCGTACACCGGATTCTCCTTGCTGAAGTCGGACGGGCATCTCCCACACGGCGAAAACACAGCCGTGTCCGGCCCTGATTGCATTAGCTTAACAGGCGCGTACGCCGACCTGACACCGCCGGCCCCGGCATCGGTCAGGGTCTGGGGGCGCATCCCGCCATGGCACCGATGGACCATGGCGTGTCGCCGACTATCGCGCGACCATCGGATCGTCGCGGACCCACCGATGCCCGTTCGGCTGAGCATCGGATGAACATCCGGTCGGACGGAGCGGACCGGTGGCACTGTGGCGGTAGGAACGTGGACGAACGGGTACGAGCGCCCGGACTGACGGGGCCGGCGCCCGAGCGGGGCTGGCAGGTGCAACGTGTGGCCGACGGCGGCGCGAAGCAAGATTCTCGCATCGCCCTTCGCCTGGACGGGGGTTGGGTCGCGGTGGGTTGGCAGGTCGTGATCTGGGCGGCTGGTGCCGCCACGGTCACCGCTGTCCTGACTGTGGGCTGGCCGTTGATGACCTCGGCTCGGACGGTCGACCCACCGCGACGGTCAGCCACGATCGCCGCATCCACTGTCATCGTCACAACCGTGATCGGGGTCGCCGTAAACAGCCTGGTGGGCCTGCCTGCCGGAGTGCGCGCGGCGTGGGCGCTGAGCACAGCCTGCGCGGCATGCTGGCTTGCGGTACGTGCTCGCGGGCTTTCGACCGACGCCTTCGCCGCCGGTGGGCGGGCACCGGCCCCCGATACCAACAGCGATGCGCTCTCAGCTCAGGATGACGTCGTCCAGGCCCTGGTCGTAGCCTCGTACGCCCTGCAGATGGGCGACAACAGCCGCGCCAGCGCTGCGGTTGACGGCGCACTGCGGCGGTCCCGCGCACGGCTGGACGCGCTCCTGCACGAGGGCGACCCACGCTGCGACCTCGTCCGCAGGGAGCCGGCGCACTACCGTGCCGTCGGCGACGCGTCACCCGTCCGGCACTGAGCTGGCCCCGCCGGCACTGAGCTGGCCCCGCCGAGCTGCCCGGTCCAGCGCCTCGCCCTGGACCGGGCGCCTACCACCGCAGCTCAGCAACAAAAAGATCTAGATGGCCTTCGGCGATGCGATCGTGGTTCCTCTCGCACCGCCGAAGGCCAAAGAGCGCCCGGGTCGCTACAGGGTGTGGGCCGCCTCGCCGGCCTCCTGCGGTGCGGCTGCCGCACGCGACGCACGCCGGCGGCCGGCTGCACGTGCGCCGGCCGCTCGGGGACCGTTGGACGACGGCAGCCCCGAACCGCTCGTCGCCCCATCTGACGTGACACCGTCGGACGTGACACCGTCGAGCGTGGGCGCCTGCCCGGGTCCGGCGTAAGTCGGGTTCGGATCCGCGCTCACGGCCTGCGGAGCCCCGACGCCGGCGGCCACCGTCTCACCGTTCGGGTCGGCGTCGGCCGCCACATCTGCCGGCGCATCGTCCGGTGCCAGCGGATCGTCCAGTGCCGGCAGATCCGGCGGACCGGAGGCCCGCCCGGGCGGCGCAGCCTGGCCGTCCAGATGCACGATGACACCACGCCCACCGCAGTGGGCACAGGGCTCGCTGTACGCCTCGAGCAGCCCCTGGCCCACCCGCTTGCGGGTCATCTGCACCAGCCCGAGACTGGTGACCTCGGCGACCTGATGACGGGTACGGTCCCGACCGAGGCATTCGGTCAGGCGCCGCAACACAAGCTCGCGGTTGCTCTCCAGGACCATGTCGATGAAGTCGATGACGATGATGCCACCGATGTCACGGAGCCGGAGCTGACGGACGATCTCTTCGGCGGCCTCCAGGTTGTTCTTGGTAACGGTCTCCTCGAGATTTCCGCCTTTACCGGTGAACTTGCCGGTATTGACGTCGATGACGGTCATGGCCTCGGTCCGGTCGATCACGAGTGATCCCCCCGACGGCAGCCAGACCTTGCGGTCAAGGGCCTTGGCAAGCTGCTCGTCGACGCGGTACTCGTCGAACACGTCAACCGTGTCGGCATGCCGGCGGACTCGCTCGCGCAGGTCCGGCGCCACCATGTCGACATAGTCCTCGATCATCGTGGCCTCCTCGACTCCCTGGACCACCAGCTCGGCGAAATCCTCGTTGAAGATGTCCCGAATGACCCTGATCACCAGGTCGGGTTCGCCGTAGAGCAATGCGGGGGCGGTGGCCTTCCCCGCCTTGCGGCGGATGTCCTCCCACTGGGCCGACAGCCGAGCGACGTCCAGCGCGAGTTCCTGCTCGCTGGCGCCCTCCGCCGCGGTCCTAACGATCACACCGCCGTTCTCAGGAGTGATCTTCTTGAGGATCGTCTTCAGACGGGCACGCTCGGTATCGGGAAGCTTCCGGCTGATCCCCGCGTTCTGCCCATCCGGCACGTACACCAGATATCGACCGGGCAGACTCACCTGGCTGGTCAGGCGAGCACCCTTGTGCCCCATCGGGTCCTTGGAAACCTGAACGACGATCGACTGGCCCGACTTCAGCACCTGTTCGATCTTACGGGGCCGCCCGTCGAGCCCGGAGGCGTCGTAGTTGACCTCCCCGGCGTAGAGAACGGCATTACGGCCCTTGCCGACGTCGACGAACGCCGCCTCCATGCTCGCAAGCACGTTCTGGACCCGGCCGAGATAGACGTTCCCGGCATACGACCAGGAACTCGCCCGGGTCACGAAATGCTCGACAAGCACCCCGTCCTCAAGCACCGCGATCTGCGTACGGTCACCGGCGTTGCGCACGACCATGCGTCGCTCGACGGCCTCGCGACGGGCCAGGAACTCGGCTTCGGTGACGATCGGCGGACGGCGGCGGCCGTTGTCCCTGCCCTCCTTGCGACGTTGGCGCTTCGCCTCCAGCCTGGTCGAACCGCTGACCCCGCGCACCTCGTCGTCCCGAACGCGGTTTTCGCGAACATGTACAACCGTGGCCGGGGGGTCGTCCGGGGCGATGTCGTCCGGGATCGCGGCGCCATCCCGGCGACGCCGCCTACGGCGCCGGCGCGAGCTTCCCACCGGCTGGTCCTCGTCGTACCCGCCCGCCGCTGCGCCGGGCGCAAGCCCGGCGCCTTCGGCATCGGAGTCGTCGAGATCATCGTCGCGGGGGTCGCGGGGGTCGCGGGGGTCTCCGGCCTCGATACGGCCTGACCGACCGGACCCGTCACCGTCGTCGAACTCATCCGAACGCGTGCCCGGCCGATCGACGGTGACCGCGAACTCATCGTCGGCGCCCTCGAGCTCCTCGTCGACCCGGGCACGGCCCCTACCTCGGCGGCCTCTGCGGCGGCGTCGCGTTGAATTGTCGCCGTCGCCGTCGCCGTCACCGTCACCGTCGCCAGCCGCGGCCGGGTCGGGGAGCTCCTCCTCGTCCACGTCGGCGTAGGCCGTGGGGC
>NZ_CAUVXO010000223.1:0-8070 GCF_963555865.1 Protofrankia sp. Cr1 | reverse complement strand
CATGGCGCATCGGCCTCAGACAAGGAGAGCAGCACATGACGAAGAGATCACCTGGGCGGCACAGGGCGCCGGGCAGGCCAACGGGCAGCCTCGTCCCGCGTAGGCTGGCGCGCGCGGGGCTGGTCGTCGCGACAGTTGCCGCCTGCAGTTCGGTTGCCACAGTCCCCGCGCTTGCGGCAGGGCCTGTAACCACCATTCCGAGCTATCCGGCGGGCGGGCCACCCGTGACCATTCCGAATCGGCCTGCCAGCCCTCCTGTTGCTACTCCCAGCCAGCCCCCAACGCGGCAGGCGATGCCAACAGTGCGCTATGGTAGCCGAGGCAGCGCGGTCGTGACGCTGCAGCGCGCGTTGCGTATTCCGGCGGATGGCATATTCGGGCCCGTCACGCTGCGGGCGGTGCGGAACTGGCAGGCGTCCCATGGCTTTGTGGTCGACGATGTTGTCGGGCCAATGACCTGGGCAAGCCTCGGCTATCGGTAAACGCCGGGTGCGGCTCCGGATAGCGACTCGCCGGAGCCGCACCCAGTAACTCACGCCCTGAATGGAATCATCAGAACAAGTCCCACTCCCGCAGCATCCCCGTCAGCTCGGCGAGCCGGCCGCGCGTCATCCGCTTGCGCGCCGCCTCGCCGGCCGGCTCCGTTGCGGCCCCGAACTGCCACCAGCTCTCGCCGGTCTTGCGGTCCATGACCAGGAAGCGATCCTTGACCGCCGGCCCCCGGATGACCAACGACACCGTGTACGGCTCGGCCACCACGGCGTGCACCATGGCGTGATGTAGGGCGTAGGCGTAGCCGGCCTGCTCCTGGCGAACCTGCAGCGCAGCCAAGCTGCCCGGCTCCGGCTCGGTGTCCACGTCGACGTTGCCGAACAAGTAGTGCCGGTACTCGCCACGCAAGATCAGGCTGGCGTAGGACCAGCGGTGGTTGTGCGGCCGGTCGAAGTGGCCGGGCAGGAAGACGTGCAGCCGTACCCGGATGCCAGCGCTGTCCTGGTACAGCACGATCTTATCCAGGATGTCGTAGTGCTCGCACAGCGCCAGCAACTCCGGCCGGTCCGGCAGTCCCAGCAGCGCCGCCCGCACCAGGTCCGGGTCGTCGGCCAGCTGGGTGAGCGCCTTGCGGGTGGCGTGCTCCACGGCGTCGATGTCGTTCCAGTCCAGCGCGTGCAGCGGTTCGATGACGTGTTCCATCTGGATCTTCTCCTCAGTCCTCGGGTTTGGCGCTGGACTTCCACAGCCGGCACACCGGCACGATGTCCTCCTGATCAGCGCAGGACGAGCCGCCCATTACGATCTCCTCGGCGGGGCAGCCGCCCTGGCAGGCCGTGGCCTTGCAGCCGCCGCAGGCGCTCGTGGCCAGCGGCCGGGTGAACAGGTCGAACTCGTTGTCACCTCGGTTGAGCACCACCTGGCCGTCCTGCATCCGGGCGAAGTGCAGGTCGGTGTCGAACAGGTAGGAGCAGACGTAGCACCTGCCGTCGGGAAAGATCGAGATCCGGTCCAGCGTCCGCCCGATGCACCCTTGGTAGCCCTCGGCGGCGTAGCGGGGCATCTGGTCGCGGCGGGCGTAGGTCGGCTGGTACCAGACCCGTGTCCGGTAGCCGGGCGCGGTCTCGTTGAGTACGTCGCAAAACGCCACCCACTCCGCAGGGTTCATGGCCATGTCGGCGTTGCCGTGCCCGACGCCGATCGTCGAGAAGACGTGGAACTTCACCAGGGACACCCCGATCTCGTCGGCGATGTCCAGCAGCTTCAGGGCGTCGCCCTCGTTGGCCTGGTTAACGGTGCAGATGATCCGGGTGTCGAAGCCGCGGCTCGTCAGCTCGGCCGCCGTCTCCAGCGCCGTGTCGAACGTGCCCGCCCCCCGGACGGCATCGTGGGTGTCGGCACTGCCGCCGTCGAGGCTGACCTGGACGTAGGCGAAGTCCTCCGGCGCGAGCTGCCGGAACTTCCGCACGGCCGGCTTCTGGGCGTTCGTGGTGGTGATGACGTCCTCGTAGCCGAGCTGCCGTCCCAGGCGTATGGCGTCCACGTAGTTGGGGTGCAGCGTCGGTTCGCCGCCGAGGATGGTCAGCTTGCTGCCGCCCATCCGCCGCCAGGTGGCCAGCGTCTCGGCGATCTCCGGCAGCGGCATCTTGAGCGCCCGGTCCAGCCGTTCGCCCATGTAGCAGTGCTCGCAGCGGAGTTGGCAGGCTTCCGTGATGTACAGGTAGACGTTACGGAAGCGGCCGTAGGCAATCCGTTCGATCCGTTCCGGCGCAGGCATGCCAGCCCGGCGGGGCATCCGGGCGTGGCCGTAGTCGTCGTCCGTCCGGACGCGCGGCGGGTCAAGGTGGACGGTGGTCATGGCTGGCTGCTCCTTACGAGTAGAGCGGTGACGGCGTCGGCCGTCTGGTCGGCGGAAGCCCCGCTGTCGAACGGGGTCACCACCACCCCGGCCGCCGCGAACGCCTCACGGATGCCATCGGCGGTCTGGCGGTAGCGGTTGAGCCGGGCACGCAGCAGACGAGGCGCGTCGCCCCGGCGAGGGTGGAGGATGCCGCCGCAGCGGGCACAGCGCTGGGCGTCATCGGCACTCGGGACGGCCGGTAGGCGGGGATCATGGATCGGGTCGCGTTCGCAGCGGTGGCAGACCCGACGCTGGAAGGCCCGCCGGTACAGCGTCGTGACGTCGACCGTCAGTTCCACGGCCGAGACCATGCAGTCCGGTGCGTGCTGGCGGAGCGCCGCCAGGAACAAGCGGACCTGCGCGCCGTTGCCGGGGAAGTTGTCGAAGAAGACGGTGTGCGCCTCGTCGGCCTGGACGGTGGCGTCGACGTAGCTACGCAGCGCCGTCACCACGGTGAAGTCGTCGATCCAGCCGAGGCGTTCGGCGCTGGTGGCC
This sequence comes from Protofrankia sp. Cr1, assembly GCF_963555865.1. Taxonomy (NCBI): domain Bacteria; kingdom Bacillati; phylum Actinomycetota; class Actinomycetes; order Frankiales; family Frankiaceae; genus Protofrankia; species Protofrankia sp. Cr1. The sequence continues at coordinate 5,183 of NZ_CAUVXO010000223.1, read as the reverse complement.
GTGGCGGCCAGGATGGTTTCCGGAACGTGTTCGCGGAGGCGGAAGACGGCAGACCCCGGTGTCTGGCCAAGGCTTGCCGCGAGCGTCGTCTTGCCGGCCGCCGGCGGGCCGAAGACAGGTACGGCCAACGCGAGGGTCATGACAACCCCTTTTCACGCCGGGGATACCACCGGCCGGTTGCCGCCCTGACTGGCGCGACGTGCCCGGCTGTGGCATCCCTGTTGACTGCGGGTTGGTGGAGGGGGAACGGCCTCAGCGTCAGTCCCACGCGGCACCGTGACCACGCCGCCGAACGGTGGCCGACATACGCGGGACGCATAGACCCTGCTACCGGCGGTGTTAGCGTCGTGGTGCTGACCTTGGCGCAAAAGGGGGAGACGGCCCGGCCATGACGACCGCGCACCAGCCTCGGTACTGCTCACGCTGCGGCCACCGGCTCGCCACCGACAACCCGCTGACCATGTGTAGCCCGTGCCAGAGCGCCAGCGTGGACGCGCACGCCCGGCCGCCCGCTGTGCCGCCGGAGTTCTGGACGCTCGACCAGATGCGCGATGCGCTGGCCACCTGGCACATGGGTCGGGTGATCTTCGCCTACCGCCACCACCCGTACCACCGGCAGACGCTGCCCCAGGAAGTAGTCGGCACGTGGCTCGGCCTGACCCAAGCACAGCTCAGCCGCATTGAGAACGGCCACGCGCCCGAGGAACTCAGCAAGCTGATCCGCTACAGCCAGATCTTCGGCATCCCGGCGGAACTGCTGTGGTTCGACCTGCCCGGATCGTCACGGGACAGGAGAACGGCCGAAGCAGTGCCGCCTATCCTTCTGTCGATCTTGCTGGGCGGCCGGGAGGTGCTGTTGCCGATCGATGCCGAAGCCGCCAAGGCCACCGGCCTGGACGAGGTGATCGGCGACGCGGTGGCCCGCACCGGAGACATGCCCAGCTCGACGACGATCAGCGCTGCATCCTCGGGCCGGCAGGCCGCGCGCATCCTGCCGTTCGCCGGCCTGGACGAGATACAGCACATGGCCGCCGCGCTGGACGATGCCCACCGTTACCTGGACGGTTCGGTCGTCGGCTTCTTCGGTCAGCAGTTCGAGCGCTGCAAGGCCGACGACGGCCGGCTTGGCCCACTGCGTGTCCTACCGATGGTGCTTGGCGTCCTTGGCGCGATCCAGCAACACACCCGTGATGTTCGGCCGGCGGTGCGGCGGGAACTGCTGGGGGTCGGTGCGGACGGCGCGGAGTTCGCCGGCTGGCTGTACCGCGATCTGCACGATCCGGCGTCCGCAGCCCACTGGTACGACCGGGCGATGGAGTGGGCGCAGGAAGCGCAAGATGCCCCGATGCAGGCATACGTGCTGGTCAAGAAGTCGCAGATGGCTTACGACGGCCGCGACCTGGCACGGACGTTGACCTTGGCCGAAGCCGCCAGCCGCGTATGCCCGGCCGCGCCACCATCTATCCAGGCCGAGCTGTTGCAGCAGGAAGCACTGGCCCTGGCGACGCACGGCGAACCGCTGCCCGTGATCGAGCGCAAGCTGGACGCCGCCCGCGTGGCGTTCACCGAAAGCGTGCCGGATGCCAATGCCAGCGGTCTGCACATCTCCACCGCCACGCTGCAACTGCGTGCCGCCGCCGTCTACACCGAGGCCGGCGTACCAGACCGGGCGGCCGGGATCTTCGCGGACATCCTGGCAGGGGGCAGTCTGTCACACCGTGACACCGGGCTGTTCGGGGCACGTCGGGCGGCAGCGCTGGCCCTCAGCGGTCACCCGGACGATGCTGCCGCAGTCGGCCTCGATGCTTTACAGATCGCGCGGGCAACCAGCTCCGGACGGACGACGGCCATCCTGTCGGACGTGGCACGGACATTGACGCCTTGGTGCTCCCGTCCGGGGCCGCGAGAGTTCCGGGAAGCGATGCTGGCGTAACAGCCCTCGCACACCCTGCGACCTGGTCGAGTACCGCGGGCTGTTGTTGGTCAACGGCACATCCGGGCCGAATCTGCTTACCACGGTGGACTATCTCGTTTAGTCAATGGATGGACAACTCGACTATTGATCACCCAGTGCGGCAAGTCGGACACTTAGTGCATGGCCCGGTTCAGGTGCGGCGCGACTACCCAGCGCGGAACGAGTTGTAGAAACCCCGTCAAGGAAGCCGGTCTGCGCTGTCACCACCGCTCGCATCAACACTCGTCATGGTCGACGGCGATACCAGCGCCACGCCCTCCAGCGCCGCGACCTCCAGCGCCGCGACCTCCAGGGCCGCGACTTCCGAGCCGTGAGGAGCCGCGGATACGCTCGGCCTCCGAGCCGTACACAGGGCTGATCGCCAATCCCGATCTTCAGGAAGTCGTCGTCGGGCGGGCGACCGAGTACGTGAGTGACCAGACGTGGCAGCGGCTTACTCGTAGCTGGTCAGGACACCGGTGCAGTGCCCTTGCCAAGCTGGCGCGGACCATCCTGGATGCGCAAGACCGGCTCCGCGAAGGGCTGGTTGAGGTCACCGACCGGACGCTCAGGCTGCTCAATCGCTCCTCCGTCGAGCGGCAGTTCGCGGCAGAGCTGGTGAAGCGGCTGCCACTGCCGGCGGTCGGCGAGAACCTGATCGCCGCCGCGCGGGGACTTCAGGTGACGGGCATCGTGGTGTGCGTGGCAGAAAGTCGTCGGCTGACAGAGTGCGCATGCTTCACCGACGTCGTGCGCGTGGAGGGCCAGGCCAAGGTCAAGTCCTTGATCACAGCCGGGATGGCGGACTGGGCGGGGTTGGGGACGCTCGACGCTCGCTAAGCATCTCCTGCGGCCCTGCCGCCGAACGGGGTGCAAACCTGGTCCGCGTACCGCCCATACCTCGTGCGTATAGCCCCGCTCCGTCTCCGGAGTCACCGTTGCGGTAGGCGCTCCGGGTCGGGTTGAGTCCACTCCTCGATCCGGAGCGTCACCATGGTGACGGATGGAGTGATAGGTGCATGCAACCGTGTTCGGCTACATCCGGCTCGAAGACGGCGATGGGATCGAGGAAGACCGCCTCCACGATCTTCTCGCAGCCCACGCTACGGCCGAGGGGTTGGCCTTGGCCGACGTGTTCGTCGATCGACACATGCCGCCGGCCCGGATCGTGCGCCCCGGCCTGACCGAACTGCTTGCCCAGCTCCAGCGCGCCGACGGGCGAGCGGTGCTGGTCGCCGATGGTCTGCGGGCGCTGGACTGGGATCTTCCACCCGGCGATCGGCCTCAGCCGTAGGCTCCGGGCCGTGGCTCTGGCCAAGGTCGACCTCTCGCCAGAGGATGGCCGTACCGACGACCGCGACGCCAGAAGGAGTGCCATGCCCGTGCACGAGACTGTGACCTCGCTTCGCACGCTCGACGGATTGCGCCTGGCGGCCACGCTGGCGACGCCGGAAGGGGTTGCCGAGCGTGCCGCGGTGCTCGTCCACGGGGGCGGTGTCACCCGCGAGGAAGGCGGCTTCTTCACCCGACTGGCCGCCGGGCTGACTGAGGCCGGCGTGGCGTCGCTGCGCTTCGACCTGCGGGGCCACGGCGAGAGTGAGGGCCGACAGGAAGAGCTGACGCTGTCGTCCATCCTCAACGACATTCGGGTGGCCCTGGCCGGCGTCCGGGAGTCTACTGGCGTCGACCACGTGAGCCTGCTCGGCGCGAGCTTCGGTGGCGGCATCTGCGGCTACTACGCGGCGAAGCGCCCGGCGGACGTGTCCCGGCTGGTGCTCCTCAACCCGCAGTTCAACTACAAATGGCGGACGATCGACAGCCGTCCGTACTGGCATGACGACCACATCGACGACGAGGCCGCTCGGACCCTGAACGAGCAGGGCGCGATCACCTTCACGCCGACGCTCCAGCACGGCCGCCCGATGCTGAACGAGGTCTTCTGGCTACGGCCGGACGAGGCTCTCGGGGAGATCGTCGCGCCCACGCTGATCGTGCACGGCACCAAGGACACGCTGGTGCCCATCGAGTCCACGCGGGCTGCCCTGACCAAGTTCACGGCCGAGACCCGGCTGGTGGAGGTCGAGGGCTCACAGCACGGCTTCGCCGTCCACGACGACCCTCAGTATCTCCAACCGCAGAGTCAGGAGTGGCAGGCATTCGTGATTCGGACGGTAGCGGAGTGGCTCCAAAAGGCGGCCTAATGCCTTCTCGCTACCGGGGCAGGACTCCGGCGAGGTGGCACAATGTCACAGTCAATAACTATCGGTACCCAGTCCGGCGATCGCCCTCTGTTCGCGCAGACCGCCTGGGAGAACGGAGAACAGATTGCCGTCGCGATCGACGGCACGGTCATGCGTGGAGCCTGGGTGGACGAGAAGACACAGGTCAAGCTACTCGCCGCAATGATCCACGGAAGAGGTCTCGTCGTCGGACAGATCCGCGTCCCCGACGACACCACGAAGGACATCGTCAAGCACGGGATGGACTACGTGATGACCGTGAAGGGGAACCGCCCGACACTAAAAAGCAGACGTTCGACCGGGTCCTTCCACTTCTCCAGGAACCAGCCCACCACGAGGTCGAGGAACGTGGACACGGCCGGATCAAAAACTGGCAGACCTGGACCACGAAAGCCGAAGGTACTGAGTTCCCACATGTCAACAATGCGGCCATCATCCAGCGAGACGAGTTCGACCTCGCCGGAACTCGCCTCACTCGCGAATATGCCCTCATCCTCACCAGCGCAACGAGCACGCACGCCACAGCGTCCTACTTCCACTCCCACGTCCGCGGCCAATGGGGCATCGAAAACCAAATCCACTACACCCGCGACACCGCCTGGCGTGAGGACGACGATCCGACCTACACCGGGAACACCAACCACGCCTTCGCGAGCCTCCGGAACCTGACCATCGGAATCTTCCGCCTCAACGGCACGAGGAAAATCAAGGAGACCCTTGAGGAGGTCGCCGCCGATCGTAACGTGGCACTCGGCCTGCTCGTCACAGCCAGTAGGGGATCAAAGCGGTGAGCTACCTCGCCGGAGCCCTGCACGGCACCCTCAGGCTTCCCGTGTGGCATCGGGAGGAGGATTTGCCACTGGTAGACCAATACATTGAAGCGTTCCACAAAGTTACAGAGCATTACCACGACTTGATAGGATAACGGTATGGATCACTCGCCCCTTCTCCGCCGACTCGCCGCCGAAGCCGAAGCCGAAGACGACGGA
>NZ_CAUVXO010000222.1:6505-8926 GCF_963555865.1 Protofrankia sp. Cr1 | reverse complement strand
CTGAGCTCGCCGCCGCGCTCGCCAGGACGGCGCGGCCGGGCGAGGCGGTCATCAGCTGGTGTGCCTGGCGGGGAGAACGCGAAGCGGACGGCGCGGCGGTGCCGGGCGTGGTCGGTCCCATCCGGCTGCCGCTGCCCCGACGCGGTCTTGCCACCGCATGGCTGCGCGGCTATGGGCCGGCGCCGAGCGCTGTGGGGATTGTGCACGCCCCCACGCTGCTCGTCCCGCCGCGGCGGCGCGGGGTGCCGCTCGTGGTGACGATCCACGACGCCGTGCCGTGGACCCATCCGCACACCCTGAGCACCCACGGCGCCCGGTGGCACCGCCAGATGGGCGCGCGCGCGGCCCGCCAGGCCGATGCCGTGATCGTGCCGACCAGGGCCGTCGCTGCCGACCTTCGGGCACATCTGCCGATCCCGGCCGACCGGCTGCACGTCATCGGCGAGGGCGTGGCCGAGGCGGTCGTGACCATCCCGGCGGACGCAGATGCCCGCGCCGCCCGGCTCCGCCTTCCGGGCGGCGGGTATCTGCTCACCCTGGCCACCCTCGAGCCCCGCAAGGGCCTGGACACCGTCCTGGCCGCGCTGGCCGCGCTGGCTGAGCCCGTCGGGCCTGCCGCGTCCGCTGCGCCCGACCTGCCCCTGGTACATGTCGGTTCACCCGGTTGGGGTGGGCTGGACCTGCGGGTCGAAGCCGCGCGGGTGGGCCTGGATCCGGCCCGGATCCATTCGTTGGGGCGTCTTGAGGACGCGGACCTCGCGGTGGTGCTGTCACGGGCCACCGCACTGCTCGCGCCGAGCCGCTCGGAGGGCTTCGGGCTGCCGGTCATCGAGGCGATGGCCCATGGCGTCCCCGCGATCGTCTCCGACATCCCCGCGTTGGTGGAGGTCGGGGGGGACGCCGTCGTGACCGTGCCGGTGGCGGACCCGGGGGCGCTCGCCCGCGCGGTCGCGGCCGTGGTCACCGACGAGGGCCTGCGGCGCCGGCTGGCCGCGGACGGACGGGCGAGAGCGGCCGCTTTTACCTGGAATGGGGCGGCAGAGACCGTCTGGTCCCTCTACCGTCAACTTACCGACTCCCGGGCCTTGACCACCAAGGATCGGGGGCGGGCGTAGTCTTGCCAGCGGGCCGAAGACGGCGCAATTATGGATCTTCCAGCGTCGCCGGTGGCCCTAAGGAATCTAGGTGGGTCGACGGGCGTGCGATCATGATTCTTCTCGCGCACCCGGAGGCCCCAAGCAGCCTAGCGGTGCGAAACATGCCGCCAGTCGGAAGGAGCGCCGTGTCTCCCCGGGTGCTCGTCGACGCCACCGCGGTCCCAGCCGATCGCGGCGGCGTCGGTCGCTATGTCGACGGTCTGGTGGCTGCCCTGGATGCGGCAGGCGCCGACCTGGCTCTCGTCTGCCAACGATCCGATTACGAACGGTACGGCCGGATGGCGCCCCACGCCAACGTGGTGCCGGGGCCGGCCGCGATCGCGCACCGGCCGGCCCGCCTCGCCTGGGAACAGACCGGCCTGCCGCTGGTCGCCCACCAGGTGGGGGCGCAGGTCATCCATTCGCCGCACTACACGATGCCGCTGCGCACCTCTCAGCCCGTGTGCGTGACCATCCACGACGTCACGTTCTTCACGGAGGCGGAGATGCACACCGCCGTGAAGGGGACGTTCTTCCGTTCGGCGATGCGCACCGCCGTGCGTAAGTCGAAGAGGATCATCGTTCCGTCCAAGGCCACCCGCGACGAGCTGATCCGGGTCCTCGAGGGTGACTCGACCGCGACGGATGTCGCCTACCACGGGGTGGACACGTCGACCTTCCACCCGCCCACCGAGGAGGACAAGCGCCGGGTCCGCCTTCGGCTCGGTCTGGCTGACAGCCGCTACGTCGCCTTCCTCGGCATGCTTGAGCCGCGCAAGAACGTGCCGAACCTGATCCGTGGCTGGGCCGAGGCCGTCCACGGGCGCGCGGATGCGCCCGCACTGGTGCTTGCCGGCGGTTCGGGCTGGGACGACGACGTGGATGCCGCGGTCGCCTCGGTCCCGTCCCACCTGAAGGTCATCCGACCAGGCTACCTGCGGTTCTCCGACCTTCCCGGCTATCTGGGCGGCGCATTGCTGGTCGCTTACCCCTCCCACGGGGAGGGGTTCGGGCTGCCCGTGCTGGAGGCGATGGCCTGTGGCGCGCCCGTGCTGACGACGCCGCGGCTCTCGCTGCCCGAAGTGGGCGGCGACGCCGTCGCCTACACCCAGCCGGACATCGACTCGATCGCCCACGAGATGCGTGCGCTGGTCGACGACGCCCAGCGGCGCGGCGCCCTGGCCCAGGCCGGGCTCACCCGCGCCCGGGAGTTCACCTGGGCGGCGAGCGCCGAGGCGCACCTGGCGAGCTACGCGCGGGCAGCCGCCGACAGCTGACCCGACAG
>NZ_CAUVXO010000222.1:4917-5849 GCF_963555865.1 Protofrankia sp. Cr1 | reverse complement strand
CGCGCGACCGTCGCCGCGCCGGTGGCATCCTGGCCAACACGGTTCAGGGGAGAGCTGGGCGCACGCGCGCCGGCATGGGATGGGCCAGTGAGGGCGGGTCGGTGAACGTGCAGGACATGGGGGCTTCGGCGCGGCCGCTTGATTATCAGGTGGATCATCAGGGTGGGCGGTCGGATGCTGGTGTCGCCGAGCCGCAGATCCGTATCGTGGTCGTGGCCTACCATTCTGGTGAGGTGCTCGGTCCGTTCATGGACTCCCTGACCAAGGCCACGGTGCAGCCGTACGAGGTGGTTGTCGTGGACAACTCCCCGGAGCTGGACGCGGGTACCGCCGCGGTGGCCGAGCGCGAGGAAGTCCGGTTACTGCGTACCGGGCGCAACCTCGGGTACGGCAGCGCGGCCAACCGGGGGGCGGCCGGCGCCGGCGCGCCGTGGCTGGTCGTGGCCAACGCCGACATCGCGTTCACGCCCGGATCGCTCGACGAACTCCTGGAGGTGTCGAGCCGCTGGCCGGGGGCCGGGGCCTTCGGCCCGGCCATCACGAACCCGGGTGGCGTGCTCTACCCGTCCGCCCGCGAACTTCCCTCGTTGCGGCGTGGGATCGGCCATGCCCTGCTCGGATGGTGCTGGCCGACGAACCCGTGGACGACCGCCTACCGCCGGGACCGGGCCACCCCGGTCGAGACGACCGCCGGCTGGCTGTCGGGGTCATGCCAGCTGCTGCGGCGTCGGGCCTTCGAGGCGGTCGACGGGTTCGACGAGGCGTACTTCATGTTCATGGAGGATGTGGATCTGGGCCGGCGGCTCGGGTTGCTCGGCTGGCAGCTGGTCTACGTACCCACCGCCGTCGTGGAGCACCTGGGCGGCCACTCCACGAAGCGCACCTCGCGGCGGATGGTGATCGCGCATCACCGCAGCATGCTCCGCTACCTG
>NZ_CAUVXO010000222.1:0-4721 GCF_963555865.1 Protofrankia sp. Cr1 | reverse complement strand
TTCCGGCAGTACCCCGGGCCGGGGTACCTGCCGCTGCGGCTTGCCCTCGGGGTGGGTCTGGGATTTCGACTGCTCCTCGCCCTCGCGCTCGCGGGCGACAGCGCGGGTGCCCGCGCGACGCGCTCCGCCGACGACCTCCCGTCCGTCCGGATGCCGTCTGACTGATTGCCGTCTGACTGATTGTCGCCTCGCCGATTGCCGCGCTGACGTCGCGCCCGTTTTGGGTACTCTCCGGTTACAGATCGGTTTCGGGGGGGCATGTGGATGTGACAGTGCGGCTCACCGGCGGCGCCGCGGACGACCTCCGGTCGTTGCATGCCTGGCTGGTCGCGGAGGATGAGTTACGAGGCCGGGTGGAGTTCGTCGAGCAGTCGCCGGCGCCCGGCATCCTGGGGTCGGCCCTCGACACACTGGTCATGACGCTGGGTCCGGGCGGAGCCGCGTCGGTACTGGTCGCCGGCCTGGTCTCCTGGATCCGGAGCCGGCACGGCGACCTGGACATCACCGTGGAACGGCGGGACGATCGAACCACCTTCCGAGTGTCGGCACGCCGGGTGCGGGGGTTGGACGCCGCCAGCCTCCGGGACGAGATCGCCCAGCTTGACCGGGCACTCACCAGGCCGGGAGCCGTGCCGGACCGGCCTGCCGGCGACGATATCTCCGGCCCCTCAGGTAGTTCCGAGGCAGACCGCGTGCCGTGACCGGATTGTCCAACCCGGGGGTACGGGTGCTGCTCGTCGGAACCGGCCGACATGGCCCGGGATCACGGCTGCCCGACGTTCCCGCGGTCCCTGACACCATTGCCGATCTGGCACGGTGCCTGGTGGACCGCTGCGGCCTGCCCGACACGGGGCTGCGCACGCTGGTCGACCCGAGCGACCCGATCGTGTTCGACCGTGCGGTCAGCACCGCCGCCCGGGAGGCCGGGGACGTCCTGCTTGTCTACTACGTCGGCCACGGGCTGCTCAGCTCGGACGGCGAGCTGCACCTGGCCACGTCCGCCTCGCTTGACCTGACCCGGTCACCGGCGGCGCACTACCAGGCCCTGCCCTACCGCACGCTGCGCGACACCCTCGCCGACTGTCGGGCGCGGACGGTGGTGGTCGTGCTGGACTGCTGTTTTTCCGGCCGGGCGTCGGCGGCGCTGCTCACCGGTACCGACGACGTGTTCGCGATGACCGCCGTCCGCGACAGCTACCTGCTCACCGCCGCCGCGCCGGAGGCCGCCGCGCTGGCGCTGCCGGGCGAACGACACACCGCGTTCACCGGCGCACTGATCGACTTTCTGACCGACGGTGATCCGACCGGCCCGCCGCGGCTCACGCTCGAACACGCCTACCGCTACCTCGCCCGGGTCCTGCCCGCCGCCGGTCGGCCGGAACCGCGCCGCAACGCCGGCGGCAGGGCTGGGGATCTCCTGCTCACCGACAATCGGGCCCACCGCCCGCCCGCCCCCTCGCGCCGACCTCGCCGGCCCGACGACGATCGGGAAACTCCCAGGCCCGGCGCGGTCGAGGAGGTCTGCCCCTACCGGGGTCTGGAAGCCTACGGCCCGAACGACGCACGATTTTTCTTCGGCCGTGACGCGCTCACCGCCACACTGTTGGAACGACTCGCCGGCCGGCTCACCGATCCCCGCCCGGTAATGGTCGTGGGCGCCTCCGGCGCGGGCAAGTCCTCGCTGCTGCGCGCCGGGCTCATCCCGGCGGTACGCGCCGGCAAGCTGGACGTACCCGGCTCATGGGCATGGCCGTGCCACGTCATCATCCCAGGTGTCGACCCACTCGCCAGACTGACCGCACTGCTGACCCCCGCCACCGGCGGCCAGCCGGAAACGACCGGCAGCGACCCACCGACGCGGCGGCTGCTGCTGGTCGTCGACCAGTTCGAGGAGCTGTTCACCGCCGACATCCCCGACGCCGAGCGGCGGGCCTTCGTCCAGGCACTCATCGCCGCCAGCACCCCTGGCAACGGCGCCTGGCCACCTGCCCTGGTCGTCATCGGGATGCGGGCGGACTTCTACGGTCACGCCACCGAGTACCCCGAGCTCGCCGGCGGGCTGACCAACGGTCAGGTCCTCGTCGGACCGATGACCCGCGCCGACCTCACCGACGTCATCCGCGGCCCCGCGCGGGAAGTCGGTCTCGATCTCGAAGACGGCCTCGTCGACGTCCTGCTGCGAGATCTCGGTGTCGGCGCGACCGTGGACAGCGTCGGACCCGCCCGTCTTCACGGCGCCGGCACGTTACCGTTGCTGTCCCACGCGTTGCTGGCCACCTGGCAGCACCGCGACGATCGGCTGCTCACCGCCGCGGGCTACCTCGCGACCGGTGGCATCGACAAAGCCGTCGCCACCACAGCCGAACGGGTCTACGCCGCACTCGACGACACCGGTAAGACCACAGCCCGCTGGCTCCTGCTCCGCCTCCTGCACATCAGCGCCGACGCAGGTGAGGACACCCGACGTCGTCGTACCCGCGCCGAACTGATCGCCGAGTACCCCGACGGGCGCAGCGTCGAGGCGGTGCTCGACGCGTTCGCCGCTGACAAGGCCCGTCTCCTCACCATCGAGCAGGAAACCGTACAGATCACGCACGAAGCGTTACTGTATGCGTGGCCGACCCTGCGATCCTGGATCGACGCCGACCGGGCCGGCATCCTCTTCGAACAGGGCCTCGCCGATGACGCCAAGACCTGGCGGGACAGCGGCGATGACCCCGACCTGCTCTACCGCGGCAGCCGGCTGACCCTGGCCCGTGAGTGGGCCGAAACCTCCGGCCGGCACGGCAGTCTCACCCCGGCCGGCCGAGCTTTCCTGTCCGCCAGCATCGACACCGACAAGGCCCGCGCTGACGTCGAACGCCGCCGAGTGCGTCGAATCAGACGGTTGGCCATCGTCAGCACCGCTCTCCTGATCGTCGCGCTGGTCGCAGCCGGTGTGGCCGGCGTTCAGCAACGCGACGCCAGGGCACAGCAACAGATCGCAATCGCCCGGCAGGTCGTCGCGCAGGCCGACGCGGTTCGGGACGTCGATCCCCGCGTCGCGCTGCAACTCGGGATCGCGGCCTACCGCATCCACCCAGGCGACGAGACCCGTTCCGGCCTGCTCAACACCCTGGCAGCCACCCGCTACAGCGGCACTCTAACCGGCGGCAGCGTCACCGTGTCGTCCGTTGCCTTTACCCCGGACGGGCGGACGCTGGCCACCGGTCGCAGCGACGGCAGGACGCTTCTCTGGGACATTGCCGACCGAGGCAGCGCCGACACGCCCGGACAACCCCGCGTCCTCGGAAAGCCCTTCACCGGACAACACAGTGTGGCCTCGGTTGTCTTCGCTCCGGACGGGCGGACGCTGGCCACCGGCGGCGACGACGGCACCACGATCCTGTGGGATGTGACCGACCGAGCCAGCGCCCACGCGCTCGGAAAGGCCATGCCCGTAAGCAGCAGCAGCGCGGCATCGGTGGCCTTCGCCCCGGACGGGCGGACGTTGGCCGTCGGCGACGGCGACGGCACGCCGCACCTGTGGGATGTCACCGACCGCTCCAACCCCCGCCAACTAAAGCCCGATCAGAGCCTGACCGGACACAGTGGACCTGTGACGTCGGTGGCCTTCGCGCCCGATGGGCGGACGCTGGCGACCACCAGCAGTGACGGTATCGCGTTGCTGTGGGACGTCGCCGATCCGAATCGTCCGCGGCAGATCGGGTCGCGGCTGGACGGCAATCAGGGCGTGGTGCATACCGCGATGTTCGCTCGCGACGGGCGGACGCTGGCCACCGGCGGGGACGACGGCACCGTGCTGCTGTGGGACGTCAGTGACCCGACCAACGCCCGATTCGGACAAGCCTTGGCCGGTCACAGTGGACCTGTGACGTCGGTGGCATTCGCGCCCGTCGGACATACTCTGGCGACCACCGGCGGCGACGGTATCGCGCTTCTGTGGGATGTCACCGACGCGAACCGTCCCCGCCAGGTCGGGTCGCCGCTGGCCGGCCACCATGGACCGGTGTATTCCGTGACGTTCGCTCCGGACGGGCGGACGCTGGCCACCGGCGGCGGCACCGCGATCATCTGGGATCTGGCCAACCGGCCTGAGCAGCTCGGGCAGCCCCTGACCGGCCACAACGGTCCCGTGATATCGGTGTCTTTCGACGGGAACACGCTGGTCAGCCGTGGATCCGACGGTTCCGATATTCGATGGGACATCCTGGACCGGACCAAGCCCCGATCGCTCGGACACAGTCGGGCCGGCCACCCTGACGTGGTGACGTCTCTCGTGTCGTCGCCGGACGGGAAGACCGATGTCATCGGCGGCGACCCGGACGGCGATGTGACGTTGGTGGACGTCACGGACGGCGACCATCCGCGACAACTCGGCCAACCCCTCACCGGCCATCGAACAACGGTGACTGCTGCGGCCTTCGCGCCCGACGGACGCACCCTGGCCATTGCCGGCTACGACGGTGCGGTCATTTTGTGGGACGTCGCCGATCTGAGCAGTCCGCGGCGACTCGGCCAGCCCCTCGCGGGTCATCTAAACTCGGTGAATTCGGTGGCTTTTGCGCCGGACGGGCATACTCTGGCCACCGGTAGCGCCGATAAGACGGCTATCTTGTGGGACGTGGCTGATCGGAGCAGGCCGCGGCCGCTCGGCCAGCCCCTCGCGGGTCATCTCAAGTCGGTGAATTCGGTGGCGTTTGCGCCGGACGGCCATACTC
>NZ_CAUVXO010000221.1:0-8085 GCF_963555865.1 Protofrankia sp. Cr1 | reverse complement strand
GGGCTCACACTGACCATGACGGTGGGCACCACCGGCATCATCATGTGGGCGACGTCCCTTGGCGGCATCCGGGTGGACTCCCTCGGGGACTACGGCCTGCCGCCGGCCCTGCCCGTGCGCTGGTACGCCGGACTCGCTCTGCTGGTCATCGGACACGCGGGCGCGCTGTGCCAGCGGCGGTCGAGACCGTGGTTGCTCGCCGGTTTCCTCACCGCAACCGTGGTCGTCCTCTACGGGACGGTGCCACTGTGCGCGGACGTTCCACACTACCCATGGGTGTACAAGCACATCGGCGTCGTCCGGTACATCGACGTACACGGCAGTATCGACCCCGGAATCGACATCTACCATCGGTGGCCGGGATTCTTTGCGGTCGCCACGCTGTTCGGCCGGCTCGCCGGTCAGCGCAATCCGGTGACATACGCGGCCTGGGCCGAGGTTTTCTTTCCGCTCGTCCAGGCTGGCATAGTCGCCGCGACCGCGCGGACCCTGACCGGCCGTACCCGCACCGCCGCCACGGCCGCTTTCCTTTTCGTCGTCACAAACTGGGTGGGTCAGAGCTATTTCGCTCCGCAGGCATTCGGGCTCACAATGGGCCTCGGTCTGTATCTGGTCGCGCTGCGGTTCCTGGGCACCCGGCGGCCGACCGTCGAGCTCACCGCGGTTACCGGGAAAGCCGCGCGACGGACGGCCATCACGATCATCTGTATGCTACAGGCAGCGGTGGTCGTCAGCCACCAGCTCACTCCGTACCTGATCGTCGCCGGAATGGGCGCATTGAGTGTCGCGGGATACCTCCGGCCACGGTGGCTGACACTTGTGCTGGCCGGACTCGCCCTGGCCTGGCTCGCGCCGAACCTCGGTTACGTCGAGCACAATTTCGGCCTGCTCTCCGGAGCGAACCCGGTTGCCAACGCCACGAACGCGCACGTCCACGAGTTCTCCCCCCAGCCCGGAAAAATCTTCAATGCGCGCGCCGGGTACGCACTCACGGCCTCCGTGTGCTTGCTGGCCATCATCGGCGCCTGGCGTGGCCTGCGCCGGGGGGAACGCGCGGTCGGGATCGCGCTGGTGCTCGCGGTGGTCCCCGTAGGGATCGTGTTCGCCCAGAACTACGGCGGCGAGGCGTCGCTGCGGGTCGTGCTGTTCGCCCTGCCGTTCGCATCCGTTCTCGGCGCCCTCGCCCTCGAACCCACCGACGGCGGATGGCGCCTGCGCCAGATACCATCGGTCAGCATCGTGACCGGCGCTCTGGTCGCCATGTTCCTGCCCGCGTTCACCGGGCAGGAGGAAATCAACATCATGACGCCGGATACCGTCCGGGCCGCCGACTACTTCGACACCCATGCCGCAACGGGGTCTGTCCTCCTTCTCGCCGGCCCCGACTTTCCCCTCCGGTACGGCCCGAGATACCCGGAATTTCGGAGTCCAGGAAGTGATGACGACCCCAACCTGCTGCACGCGGTCAGGTTCCGCAACCGCCAGCTGGGCGCGGCCGACCTCGACGATGTCGTCGCGGTGCTGCGGCAGTACTCCACCCATGGGTATCTTGCGTTCGCGACCTCGCAGGACGTCTATGCCGATGTCTTCGGGCTCACGCCACCGGGAGCGTTGAACTCCCTGGAGGACGCGGTCGCGCGCTCGCCACGCTTCCAGGTTTTCTTCACCAGCCCGACCGCCCGCATTTACACCTACCAGGCAAACCGGTGATGACGGTCGGGCTACCGGCTCACTCCGGGAGGCGCCGGCAGCAGCAGCAACAGCAACAGCAACAGCAACAGCGCGACTACCGAAATCCGCGGCAGCGGGGCCGACACCGGGCGACGCGCGGAAACACGGTTTCGGCGAATGCCGTCCCTGAATGGCGATCCCCACGAACCCGCGCCCCGCGAACGGCCGCCCGGCGCGGTGTCCTCTACCGCAGCGTCCTTGACCGCAGCGTCCTGTACCGCAACGGACTGGCCCTGGTCGTCAACAGCGGGGTGTCCTCTCTGGTGGGGAGCGGGTACTGGATACTCGCCGCGCGCAGCGCCACCCCGACCACGGTCGGTGAGGTCACGGCCCTGGTCGCAGCGCTCAGTGCCCTGTCCACCCTCGCCCAGTTCAGCTTCGGCGGCGCGTTCGCGACGTTTCTCCCGAGCGCCGGGACATCCGCCCGAGCCCTGGTACTGATCGGCTATGGCGTGGCGAGCGGCGCAAGCCTGCTCCTGGGCACAGTGTTCGTGCTGGTAGCCCCCAGGATGAGCCCGGCCCTGGCAGTGCTGGGACGCCCCGGCGCGGCGATCGGCTTCACCCTGGCGGTCGCGCTATGGTCGATCTTCTCTTTGCAGGACAGCGTGTTGACAGGCCTACGTGCCGCAGTCTGGGTGCCGATCGAGAACGTCGCCTACAGCACCACCAAGCTCGCGACGCTGGCTACGCTGGCCGCCCTCGGGCAGTGCGGTGCGCTCGGGCTCTTCGGCTCGTGGGCGCTGCCACCTGTGGTCTTCATCGCGGGCGTCTCCTGGCTGCTGTGGACACGTCTGCTTCCACCGGCCAACGCCACATCGGCCGGGCCCAGAACCAGACCCAGACCCAGAGCCGCCAGGCTGCCGATCGGGGCTACGGCGGTGTTCCGCTTCCTGTCCGGTGACGCCGTCGGAATGGTCTTCGCCCAGATCGCGACGACCTTCCTGCCGGTACTCGTCGTGGTCCGGATGGGTTCAAACGCCGGTGGCGCGTTCGGCATCGCCTGGATGCTGACGGTGTCGGTCGACCTGATCACAGTCGGCATGGGGATCTCGCTGACCGTCGAAGGCGCCCAGCCCGGCGCCGACGTCGACGCCCTGCACAGGGCCTTACTGCGCCGGGTCCTGCCGGTGGTAGCGGCGGTCGGCGCCGCCGGCATCGCCGGGGCTCCACTGATCCTAAGGATCTTCGGGGCGACCTACGCCGAGCAGGCCAGCACCGTCCTGCGGCTGCTGCTCCTCGGCGGTATGGCCCGAGCCGTGACCGTGCTGGCCGTCTGTGCGGCGAGGGCGCGGCGCCAGGTCGGCCGGATCGTCATCCTGCAGGCCATTCCCGCGGTGCTCGTGACCACGGGTACCTGGCACTTCGCCAAGCCACTGGGGCTGGCCGGTGTCGGTCTGGCCTGGGCTGTCGCACAGAGCGTCACAGCGGTGGTCGCCGCCGCGCTCAGCCGCCGATCGCACCCGGCCAGAGTTCACAACAACAGAATCCGCGACAGTGGAGAAGAGGATGACCTTCATGCGTATGGCCGGTCGTGACCGTGCCTGGATAGGCCGGCGGCACATCATGCTCGCCGGCCCGGCCGAAATGCCGGACGTGACCGCGGTCCGGGTCGCCGCGGAGCAACTGTTCACCATGAAACCGGACCATCGGCTGTTCCGCAGGCTCGACCCGAGCTCGACAAAGTGGATACCGACCCCGGCGGGTGACATACGCCGCCACTGCGTGGCGACTATCGTTCCGATGGACGATCCCGATCAGGACGACCTCGCTGGCCATATCGAACGCCTCTACACATCCGCGGTGCCGACGCTGCCGTTCCAGATCTATGTCGGACGTCGGTACGCGGCACTGTCGATGGCCCATTGCCTCGGCGACGGCTGGTTGAGTACCAACGCTTTCCCCGCCCTGCTGCGCGCCGGCCTCGACGGCGACCCACCGGTGGCGCTGACCGGGGATGAGACGGCGCTGCCGCTGGCGCGGGCGCTCATCCGCTTCTACGGTCGTGATCCGCGCCGCCTACTGGCGACGGTGCGTGATGCACGGTCCAGTCCGCCGAAGAGCGCAGCTCCCGCCCGCACCGGGCGGATGCCGGCGGCGGCAGCCGGGAACGCTCCAAGCCGACCGGCCGACGCCGCGCCGGCGGTTGTCGCACGACGCAGCCCCGGGTCGACGCTGGCCGACATCCGCAGCTGGCGCGACGCGCACGCCCCCGACTCGACCAGCGCCGCCGTCCTGTTCGCCGCGGCCCGGGTCGCGTTCGACCGCTGTGGGCTGGGACCACCCGCCGGTGCCGGCGTGTTCACGCTGATCGACAACCGGCGCTTCCTGCCGGCCGACGCGACCGTCGCCGGCAACTTCGCGGTGGGTCTGCACATGGCCCCGGTCAATCCGGTCGATCCGGTCGCCATCAGCCGGACGCTGCGCCAAACGGTCACATCTGGTCGATCTCTGGCCACGCTATGTCTCATTGCCGTGCGCGGGTATCGACAACGGCTGCCAGCGGCATCGCTACCGACCGACGCCCACTCGCCGGCACATCCGTGCCTGGTGCTCAACCACCTGGGACGGGTGCCGCGCTTCGAACAGCTCAGCTGGATCGGCGGATCGGCGGGCGGGGATCCCGGCCCGGATGCCCCCCAGGTGTACTCGGCGTCCACGCCCGGGGGCAGCGACGTCATATCCGTGAAGTTCGTCGAGCTACGCGGCGCGGTGTCGGTCACCGCCACCTTCCACCCGTCGAGCTTCCCCCGGTCCGCTGTGGCCGCCGCGATCGACCTGCTGTGCGCCGGCCCGCTTGACCTGCTGACCGATCCGGGCCGCACGGTCACCGGCCCGTCGTCGGTGTCAGGAACAAACCGGTGACCACATCCACGACCGTCCTGGACCCAGCGACACCGCTGGCGCCGCAGGTGCCGATGGTGCCCCTGGCGCCGGAGCCGGCACGCTGCCGGGTGCTGGTTGTCGAGCAGGGTGAGGGAGTCTGGGGGGCGCAGCGTTATCTGCTGCGGCTCGCGCCGCTGCTGCGCGACCGTGGCGTCGAACAGATCCTCGCGGCCCCTGCCGGCAGTGCGACGGCCGCGGCATGGCGGGCCAGCGGACTGTTGCACGTCGTGCTGGCCGCGCCCGACGACCGCGGGATACGCACACCGGCCGGCCGCCTCAGCCCGGCCAACGCGGTCCGGGAGCTTGGGCGGACCGCCGTCCTCGCCCGACGCACCGCCGCACTCGCGCGCCTGCTCGACGTGGATGTCGTGCACGCGAACAGCCACTGGTCCCATCTGGAATGCGTGCTGGCGGGTCGGCTGGCCAGCCGAGCGGTTGTCCTGCACCTGCATGAGGAGAACGAACCGGATCTGATCGGGCGGCTGCGGGGTCTGGCGGTACGCGGCGCCCAGGCGTCGGTCGCGGTCAGTGACGCGGTGGCGGCGTCGTTGCCGCCCGAGGCAGCCCGCCGTACCCAGGTGATCCGCAACGGGGTGGACACGGATGCGATGCGCCCGGGAGCCGCCGACCCCGAGATACGTGCCCAGCTGGCGGCCGATCCGTCCGCCCCCGTGGTACTGGCGCTGTCCCGGCTCGACCCGCGCAAAGGCGTGGACACCGTCATCCGAGCGGTAGCCGCGCTACCCGGGCGATTCGCCTGCACTCAACTCGCCGTCGCGGGCACGCCGAGCCTCGATCCGGCGCACGCGGGGACGCTGCGCGAACTCGGAGCCAGCCTGCTCGGCCTGCGGATACGTTTCCTCGGCCCGCGCACGGATGTCGCGGACCTGCTACGGGCGTGCGACGCCCTGGTGCTCGCGTCCAGTCTGGAAGGTCTACCGCTGAGCGTTCTGGAAGCACAGGCCTGTGGAACACCGGTTGTGGCGTTTCCGACAGCCGGGATTCCGGAAATCGTGACGGACGGCGTGACCGGGCTGCTCGCCCGCACGGGGGACGTCGATGATCTCGCCCGTCGCCTGAGCGAGCTGCTCGGCGATCCTGCTCATGGCCGGCGGATCTCTGCGGCTGCCCGCGCGAACGTGCTCGCCCGCCATACCCTCACCCAGCAGGCCGACAACCAGGCGGAACTGCTGCACTGCCTGATGGCGGCACGGCATCGGGCCGGGCCGGGGCGCCAGCCATCCAAGCAATAAGAGCGCCCGGCAATAGAGGCGTGGATCAAGGAGCGGGGTCGGGGTGCGTAGATCGCGAGGCGGAGGAGGGAGACACCCTGGTTGCGGGTGTCGACCGACGACAACGACGCGAGGTGCGTGCCCCGGCCCCGCGACGCCGCGTCCCTATTGCCGGGCGCTCTAAACCCCGGGGCCTTGCTGGCCACAGGGCGTGCGAGAAAACCACGATCGCACGCCCTTTGGCCGGCTAGGCGCTGGCCGCCCGCTCCCGGGCCCGGATTTCCCGGCGTAGCTCGGGAGGTAGTGCGAACAGTAGATGCTCCTCGGCCGAGGTCACCTGCTCGACATCGTCGAAACCGCGTTCGGCGAGCCAGGCGACAACCTCGGTGACCAGCTCCTCAGGAACAGAGGCCCCACTGGTCACGCCGATGGTCTCGACCCCGTCGAGCCAGGCCGGATCCACCTGGCTGGCGTCGTCCACCAGGTAGGCCGCGGGCACCCCGTGGTCGAGGGCGACCTCGACCAGACGCACGGAGTTCGACGAGTTCGGCGACCCGACCACAAGGATCAGCTCAACCTGGCTCGCGATCTCCTTGACCGCGACCTGGCGGTTCTGGGTGGCATAGCAGATGTCGGCACTCGGCGGCCCCTGCAGCAGCGGGAACCGCTCACGCAGCGCGTGCACCGTCGTCTCGGTCTCGTCGACCGACAGAGTGGTCTGCGAGAGATAGGCGACTCTGGACTCATCGCGAACCTTGACAGCCGCCGCATCTTCCACGCCGTCCACCAGGTGGATGCGGTCGGGCGCTTGGCCCGTGGTACCGACAACCTCCTCGTGACCTTCGTGGCCGATGAGGAGGATGTCGAAGTCCTCCTTGGCGAATCGGCGTGCCTCGCCGTGAACCTTCGTCACGAGCGGGCACGTGGCGTCGATCGTTCGCAGTTCCCGGGACCTCGCCTCCTCATGGACGGACGGTGCGACACCGTGGGCAGAAAACACCACGGTCGCCCCGGCAGGAACCTCGTCCGTCTCGTCCACAAAGATCGCGCCCTTTGCCTCCAGCGTCTTGACGACGTGGGCATTGTGCACGATCTGCTTGCGCACGTAGACGGGAGCGCCGTACAGCTCCAGCGTCTTCTCGACCGTCAGCACCGCTCGGTCGACACCAGCGCAGTACCCGCGCGGATTGGCCAACAGGATCCGCCCCATGCCCGGAAGTCTACGCGGCCCGACACCTGCTGGAGGGCCGAACGATAACCGTCACACGCCGGCAACCTGCACGGACACCGGGAGCGGTTTGTGCATGGATCGACGGTTGAAGTCGTTACGGTGGCCCGGTGGCACTCACCTCCTCGCCGGAGCAGCCGCTACCGGTCCGCACGATTTCCCGGGCGATCGGGGACTGGGTCAACCGGCTTGGCCGCGTATGGGTGGAAGGACAGCTCACCGAGATCGTCCGCCGGCCCGGCCTCGCCACCGTCTTCCTCACCCTGCGCGATCCCGTCGCCGACGTCTCGTTGCGGCTGACCTGCCCGCGAGCCGTGTGCGAGGCGATCGGCGCCGGCCTCGTCGACGGCGCCCGGGTGGTGGTCTGGGGCAAGCCGTCCTTCCACCCCGCCCGGGGGACCCTCGCGCTCGCCGTTGTGGAGATCCGCCCGCTCGGAGCGGGCGCCCTGCTGGCACGGCTTGAACAACTTCGCGGCCTGCTCGCGGCCGAGGGGCTGTTCGCCGCGTCCCGCAAGCGCCGACCGCCCTTCCTCCCGCGGGCCGTCGGACTGATCACCGGACGGGCGAGCGCGGCCGAGCGGGACGTGGTGGAAAACGCCCGCCGCCGCTGGCCCGCCGTGCGGATCGTGCAACGCGAGGTGGCGGTCCAGGGACCGCTCGCCGTCGGGCAGGTCATCGACGCGTTGCGTGAGCTCGACCGCATCCCCGAGGTGGACGTCATCGTCATCGCCCGGGGCGGTGGGTCGATGGAGGACCTGCTGCCGTTCTCCGATGAGGCGTTGATACGGGCCGTGGCCGCGGCGACCACCGCGGTGGTGTCCGCTATCGGTCACGAGCAGGACGCGCCCCTGCTCGACTTCGTCGCCGACGTCCGCGCATCCACCCCGACGGACGCGGCAAAAAGGGTCGTGCCGGACGTCGCCGAGCAGCGCGCGCTGGTGATCACGTTGCGCGACCGGTCACGGCGGGTCATCGAGCATCGGCTGCACCACGAGGAACGCGGACTGGTCG
>NZ_CAUVXO010000220.1:2457-8459 GCF_963555865.1 Protofrankia sp. Cr1 | reverse complement strand
CCACAGCATCCGAAAGAGCATGAAGAGTGCGAACCACCAGGGGAGGGCGGCAACGAAGTTGCCGAGGTTCAGCCCGCTGAGCAGGATCGTGAGTAGGACCGCGAGCACGATGGAGCCCAGTGTCTGAAGGAAGACAGGCAGCAGAACGGCCCAGTGCATCCGGACCATGATGACCAGTCGTTCGCGAGTGGCGAGGTACTTGTCGTCCCTGGCTGCGGGGTCAGGGATCCGGAGTCTCACCAAGGCCACCGCCGTCGCCGGGATTGCACCGACAGCTCGCGTCTCCTCACAGGACCGTGTCGGTCACGAAGTTGGAGAAGCCGCTGCCAGCGGAGTGCAGACCGTCAATGGCCCGGTTGATGATGTTTGCCGCACTTTCAGGTGCGGTGACAACGAAGAAGATGACGAACGCGATGAGACCGTATTTGACGATCTTGTCCACGGCGGGCCTCCGGGCCGAAGTTGGGACGGCTGACCACAAAGTATCGCCGCTTCGCACCTCGGACGTATGGAAATCGCGCCTATACGCTCGGCGCCGTGGCCGGCGAGTGGTACGAAGCGTCCGACGTGGTCCGTTGGGGCGAGGAGCGACAGAAGAGTACACCCGACGATCGAACGTGGTTCGAGCGGGACCGCGCGCGTGTCCTGCACTCCAGCGCACTACGCCGGTTGGCCGGCAAGACGCAGGTCGTCGGTCCGTTCGACGACGACTTCCCGCGTACCCGGCTCACCCATTCCCTGGAGACCGCTCAGGTCGGCCGGGGCCTGGCCCGTTCGCTGGGCGCCGATCCGGACCTGGTCGACGCCGCCTGCCTGGCGCATGACATCGGACACCCTCCGTTCGGTCACAACGGCGAGGCCGCCCTGGACGCGGCTGCCCGCGACTGCGGGGGGTTCGAGGGAAACGCCCAGAGCCTGCGTGAGCTGACCCGTCTTGAGGTCAAGATCGTGGATGTCCACGGCCGGGAGGCCGGTCTGAACCTCACCCGGGCCACCCTGGACGCGTCGCTGAAGTACCCCTGGCCCAAGCGGGACGACACGCCGAAGTTCGGCGTCTACGCCGACGACATGGCGATTTTCACCTGGGTTCGCGACGGCGCGCCGGCCGGTCGACGGTGTATGGAGGCGCAGCTGATGGACTGGGCCGACGATGTGGCGTACAGCGCGCACGACCTGGAGGACGGCGTCGTCGCCGGCCTGATCGACCTGGGCCGGCTGGCGGACTCCGGAGCGCGGGCCGATCTCGTGGCCTCGACCGCGGACCGCTATCCGGCGGCGTCGCAGAGCGCGCTTGACGAGGCGTTGGACCGGTTGCGGCGGCAGCCGTGGTGGGTCGCGGGGCCGGTGCCGACGCCGAGCGCGCTGCGCGCCGTGCGGGCCATGACCAGCGAGCTGATCGCGCGGCTGTGCGTCGCCGCGGTCGCGGCCACCCGGCAGGCGTACGGCGATCGTCCGCTGCGGCGCTACCACGCCGACCTCGTGGTGCCCGCCGCGACGGTTGCCGAGTGCTGCCTGCTCAAAGGGGTGACGGCCCGGTTCGTCATGGACCGCCGCGACGCGCACGTCCGGCAGCGCCGCCAGCGTGAGGTCATCGCCGAGCTTCTCGCGCTGCTCCTCGTGCGGGCACCGCAGGCGCTCGACCCCCTGCTGCGCCCGGCCTGGCTGGCCGCCTGCGATGACGCGGCCCGTCTGCGGGTCGCCGTCGACCAGGTCGCCCGCCTCACCGACGCGAGCGCCGGCCGGCGGCACGCGCAGCTGACCGGGCGCCCCTGGCCGGTCGCCCTCTAGCGGGCCGAAGGCGATGCGATCGTGGTTCTGTCGCATCGCCGGAGGCCGAACGCTCCGGGTCAGGGCCGAAGGCGATGCGATCGTGGTTCTGTCGCATCGCCGGAGGCCGAACGCTCCGGGTCAGGGCCGAAGGCGATGCGATCGTGGTTCTGTCGCATCGCCGGAGGCCGAACGTTCCGAGTCATCGACGGTGGCCGGTCGGTCAGAAGATCGGCACCTTGGCGCCGTTGACAAGTACCATCACGGGGGAAAGGGCGGACCCGCGGGGGCGGTGGCAGGCCGAGGGCATCAGTGCAGGGGCAGCGGACCCCGGTGTGACCCCGGCCCGTCGACACCCCGCCCGGGATGCAGGGAGGGACGTATGGCCGGACGCATCCGCGACGCAGATGTTGCCGCCGTGCGTGACCGTTCGCCGATCGCGGACATCATCGGCGACTATGTACAGCTGCGTCCCGTCAGCAGCGGTCAGCTGCGCGGTCTGTGCCCGTTCCATGACGAGAAGTCCCCGTCGTTCAACGTCCGTCCGCAGGTCGGCGCCTACCACTGCTTCGGTTGCGGTGTCGGTGGCGACGTGATCGCATTCGTCCGGGCCATCGACGCGCTGTCGTTCCCGGAGGCGGTGGAACGACTCGCCCGTCGTGCCGGGATCACCCTGAGCTACGAAGGTGGCGGGGTGACCAGCCGTGTGGTCACCAGCCAGCGCCAGCGGCTCCTTGACGCTCACCGCGTGGCGGCCGAGTTCTACGCCGAACGGCTGAGCGCAGCCGACGCCCGCGAAGGCTGGGATTTTCTCACGGCCCGGGGCTTCGACCAGCACGCGGTGTCGCGGTTCAGCGTCGGCTATGCGCCGGCAGGTTGGGACACCCTGACCCGTCACCTGATGGGCCGGCACTTCACCGCCGCGGAGCTCGTCCTCGGCGGCTTGGCCAAACAAAGCAGTCGCGGGAGCCTCATCGATCGGTTCCATCGGAGGCTGGTATGGCCGATTCGTGACCTCGCCGGGGATGTCGTCGGCTTCGGCGCCCGTCGGCTCGCCGCCGACGATCCCGGACCCAAGTACCTCAACACCCCCGAGACCCCGTTGTTCAAGAAGGCCAGCCTGCTCTACGGTGCCGACCTCGCCCGGCGGGAGATCGCCCGGCGGTATCAGGTCGTGGTCGTCGAGGGTTACACCGACGTGATGGCCTGTCATCTCGCCGGCGTCCCGACCGCGGTCGCCTCCTGCGGTACCGCGTTCGGCAGCGAGCACGTGACCGTATTGCGGCGCCTGCTGATGGATCAGAGCGAGCACCGCGGTGAGGTCGTGTTCACCTTCGATGGCGACGAGGCCGGCCGCAAGGCCGCCATTCGTGCCTTCGAGTTCGAGGAGCGGTTCGTCACCCAGACCTTCGTGGCAGTCGAACCGTCCGGGCTGGACCCGTGCGACCTGCGGCTGGCCCGCGGCGACGAGGCGGTTCGCGATCTCGTCGCCGCGCGCGTCCCGCTGGTGGAGTTCGCGATCCGGGGGAAACTGGCCGAGTTCAACCTCGACACGACCGAGGGACGGCTGGCGGCGCTGGACGCGGTCGCGCCGCTGATTAACAGGCTGAAAGACCGGGGCCTGCGACACCGTTATGCGGTTAACCTTGACAACTGGCTCGGTTTTCTGGATGAAGAGTTTGTGGTGCGGCGGGTCGCAGAGCACTCCGTACGCGGTGGCGGTGGTGACGCGTCCGGTGGTGGCTCCGCGCCCGCCCGCCCGGCGCGGTTGCGGCCGCGCGAGGGCACTGCGGACGACGCAGCTGTGGCAGTCGAACGGGAGGTGCTCAAGGTTGCGCTCCAGTATCCCGGATTGGCCGGCCCGGCGTTCGACACGTTGCCGGCCGAGCTGTTCACAGTTCCCGCGCACCGTGCTGTCCGTATGGCCGTCGTTACGGCAGGTGGCGTATGCGCGGGCTTGTCCGCGGCCGGTGATGTCCCTGGCTGGGTTGGCATGGTGGCCACGGCAGCCGGCGACGACGAGCTGCGGCGGTTCGTCACCGGGCTTGCCGTCGAAGCCGTGTTCTGCGACCACGATGTCGACGACAGGTATGTCGATGAGCAGATGTCACGTATACAGGAGTTGCATGTGACCCGTCGTATCACGGAGGTGAAGTCGCGTGTGCAGCGGCTCAACCCCGTGACCGACGCCGAGACGTTCAAGCGCGCATATGGTGAGCTGATCGCCTTGGAACAGCACAAGCGCCAGCTCCGGGAACGGGGCCTGGGTGCCGCGTAACCTGGGTCGATCCCGAGAAGGAAGTGACGAGATTCCGCCCATGAGCAGTCCAGCCGTCCTACCGCGCGAGGCCCAGGTGGACGAGGTCAAGGACCTCATCACCAGGGGCAAGGAGATCGGTTTCCTCACCACCGAGGACGTCACGGTCGCACTGCAGGCGGCCGAGCTGCCACCGGAGCAGACCGACGCCGTCCTGCAGGTCCTCAACGACGAGGGCATCGAGATTCTCGAGGCGGGTGGGGAGGACGCCGACGAGGCCGACCTGCTCGCCCGGCGTCGCCGTGAGGAGGAGGAGCTGGCGCTCAAAGCGCCGACCTCCGATCCGGTCCGCATGTATCTCAAGGAGATCGGCAAGGTTCCGCTGCTGACCGCGGAGGAGGAGGTCGACCTCGCCAAGCGGATCGAGGCCGGCCTGTTCGCCTCCGAGAAGCTCGCGGCGGCAACCCGCAAGACCTCTCCGCAGATGCGCCGTGACCTCGAGGCGATTGAGCGTGACGGGCAGATTGCCAAGCGTAAGCTGGTCGAGGCGAACCTGCGGCTTGTGGTGTCGATCGCCAAGCGCTACGTGGGCCGCGGCATGCTGTTCCTGGATCTCATCCAGGAGGGCAACCTCGGTCTGATCCGCGCTGTGGAGAAGTTCGACTACACCAAGGGCTACAAGTTCTCCACCTACGCCACCTGGTGGATCCGCCAGGCAATCACCCGTGCCATCGCCGACCAGGCACGCACCATCCGCATTCCGGTGCACATGGTCGAGACGATCAACAAGTTGATCCGCATCCAGCGGCAGCTCCTGCAGGACCTCGGTCGCGAACCGAGCCCGGAGGAGATCGCCAAGGAGATGGATCTCACGCCCGACAAGGTACGCGAGATCCTCAAGGTCTCCCAGGAGCCGGTGTCGCTGGAGACCCCGATCGGTGAGGAGGAAGACTCTCACCTCGGTGACTTCATCGAGGACTGCGACGCGGTCGTGCCGGTGGACGCGGCCAGCTTCATCCTGCTGCAGGAGCAGCTCGACTCGGTTCTGCACACCCTCTCCGACCGGGAGAAGAAAGTCATCCAGCTGCGGTTCGGGTTGACCGACGGCCACCCGCGCACGCTGGAGGAGGTCGGCCGGGAGTTCGGGGTCACCCGCGAGCGCATCCGGCAGATCGAGTCGAAGACACTGTCGAAGCTGCGCCATCCGTCCCGGTCGCAGAAGCTGCGCGACTACCTGGAGTAGTAGCTGGGGTTCGCGGTCGACACGGATCACGAGTCCGCGGGGTTCTGCTGCGCGATGACCGCTGCCCGCGGACGGGCGGGTACACCGACCGCGACCACTCCGGCTGGAAGGCTACGGACCACGGCTGCGCCGGCCCCGACCGTCGTACCGATTCCGACGGTCAGTCCCTGAATCACCGTCGCGCCGGTGCCGATCGTCACGTCGTCCTCGAGCGTCACCGTGCCACTGACATGCGCGCCCGGAGACAGGGTGACGTAGTTTCCGAGCTGGCAGTCGTGCGCGACGGTTGCTCCGATGTTCAGATGGACGTGCCGGCCGGTCCGCACGTTCGTGGTGATGCTTGCCAGCGCGCAGACCACACTGCCTGGGCCTAGAAGCACGTCCCGCCCGATGACGGCCCGAGGGTGCACCAGCGTGGCCGCCCGGCGTCTCCAGTTGGTTGCCATCGAGTCGACGGCTCGGCGTACGGCGGGCGCGCCGACGCCGATGACATAGGCCGCATCGATCTCGGCGAGGAGCCGCACCGGGCCCAGATGGCGCACCCCGCGTCGGCGCAGCCTGTCCGGGTCGGGTTCGTTGTCGTCAAGTACCCCGAGCAGCTCGTAGGTCGGGCAGACCGCGTTGACGGCTTCGACGACATCGATCAGTTCCCGGCCGTGGCCGCCGGCCCCGACCACGACCAGCGTCGTTGGAGCGTGGCCCACACGCGCCTCCTTCATCGATTGGTAGTCGTGC
>NZ_CAUVXO010000220.1:0-2090 GCF_963555865.1 Protofrankia sp. Cr1 | reverse complement strand
TCGGTTTGTCAGGTATGAGCGCCGCAGCCGACGGGCGAAACGGGCGGTGGACGCCGCCGGGGCGGTCGTCGGCCTTGTCGGGTGCGCGCCCCTACTGCTGGCCGCAGCCGTGGCAATTCGCCTTGAAGACGGCGGTCCGGTGTTCTTCCGCCAGGAGCGGATCGGGGAGAACGGCCATCCGTTCACAATGTTGAAGTTCCGGACAATGGTCGTGGATGCGGAAAGTCGAGGCCTCGGTCTTGTCACACACCGCGAAGACGACCGCATCACCAGAGTGGGTCGCCTGCTGCGCGCGACCAGCATCGACGAGCTGCCTCAGCTGATCAATGTGGTGCGAAATGATATGAGTCTGGTCGGGCCGCGTCCAACGGTACGCAGCCAGGTGGACCGGTACACGCCTTTTCAGCGGCGGCGCCTTGACGTACCGGCAGGCCTCACCGGATGGGCACAGATCAACGGCCGAAACGGGATTCCGTGGACACGCCGCATCGACCTTGACGTCTGGTATGTGGACAACCGGGGCACCTGGCTGGACTTTCAGATCATCGCGCGCACATTGGTCACCCTTGTCCGGGGAGACGGCACGTACGGAGCCGGCGGCCTGAACCCGGACCTTGAATCCGACACCGCTACGACAAGTATTCCCGCACAGCGAACCGATGCTGCCACCGCGGATACCCCGCTGAATCGTCACTGACGCGAGTCCTCACCGGCGCGAGTCCTCCCTGATCTGAATCGTCACTGCAGCCTGCGAACAGGTATGTAACCTCGACCGAAATCACGGGAGCTTTCATGCGGAGCATCACCACGGCCCAGCTCGCTGTCGACGGGGGAATGCCTGTCCGCCGGGCAGTTTTCCCCGGCTGGCCGCGGTTCGCCGAACAGGAGATCGCCGTGGTCGGGGAGGTGCTGCGGAGCGGGTTGGTCAACTACTGGACCGGATCGCACGGGCGGGCCTTCGAACGTGAGTACGCCGCCGCGGTCGGCGTCGCCCACGGCGTAGCCGTCGCGAACGGCACGCTCGCGCTCGAGCTTGCTCTACGCGCGGTTGGCGTCGGCGCGGGCGACGAGGTGCTGGTGCCAAGCCGGACGTTCGTGGCGTCGGCAACCTGCGTGATCGCCGTCGGCGCTCGGCCCGTCTTCGTCGATGTCGACCGAGATTCCGGCAACCTCACCACTGGGACGGTGCGTCCGGCGATCGGGCCGCGGACCCGTGCCGTGATCGCCGTGCACCTGGGAGGCTGGCCGGTTGACATGGATCCGCTCCTGAGTGTGGCGCGTACGCACGGTCTTGCTGTGGTCGAGGACTGCGCCCAGGCACACGGCGCCGGCTACGACGGAAGGCCGGTCGGCGGCCTTGGCGACGTCGCAGCCTGGTCCTTCTGTCAGGACAAGATCCTTACTACCGCCGGCGAGGGTGGGATGGTCACCACCGACAACCCGGCGATCTGGCGGGCCGTCTGGGCGTACAAGGACCATGGTAAGGACCCCGATATCCTCGCGACCCCGCACCACGGATCCGGTTTTCGTTGGGTCCACACGTCCTTCGGCAGCAATGCCAGGATGCATGAGCTTGCCGCGGCTGTGGGCCGAGCCGTCCTACCCGACCTGCCCAGCTGGGTCGAACGTCGGCGGGAGAATGCAGCGGCACTGGCGAAGCGGCTTTCGGAACTGCCGTCGCTGCGGGTACCCATACCCGACGGGGAAACCCTCGAAGCATCTTTTTACCGTTTGTACGCCTATCTCAACCCGCAGCGGTTGCGGGCCGGTTGGAGCCGTGACCGGATTGTCGAGGCTGTCCGCGCAGAAGGTGTTCCGTGCGCGGTCGGGAGCTGCGGTGAGGTCTATCTGGAGCGGGCGTTCGGGCTGGACCTCCGCCCGCCGGCCCGGCTACCCGTGGCCCGCGAACTCGGTGAGACCTCGCTGGCGTTTCTCGTCCATCCGACCATCGACCTGAGCGATATGGCCGACGTCGCTGACGCCGTCGAAAAGGTACTCGCCGTCGCCACAGCATGAATAGCCACCGGGGACGCCCGCTGCCACGCCGGCGGGTAACCCGGGGAAGCGAGATCGACCGCCGCAGCACCGCC
>NZ_CAUVXO010000219.1:3456-8567 GCF_963555865.1 Protofrankia sp. Cr1 | reverse complement strand
TGTCGAAGGGATCGACGCCCTGCTCGACCAGTTCGCTACTCGCTCCAAAGCAAGCTGACGAGCACGCAAGCACGACACGAGACACGTAGAACGCGGGCCTCATGCACTCTTGCTAGCGTCCTGCCCCGTCCGTAACGTGGCGGTCACGGCGATGAGTACCCGTGGAGGCGGCCGTGGCACAGGACAAGGGCCGCGAGAGGCGCAAACGAGAGCTCGGCGGACGCGGGCAGCAAGACGGCCGGGAAGCTGGATTGCGGACCTGCGACACCTGCCGCGGTACCGGCAAGGTACTCAAGGACACCTTGGAGCGTGACGAGGAAGGCGGCTTCACCGGCTCGAACGAAGTCGACTGCACCGTGTGCCAAGGGAAAGGGACGATCGGTGGCTGACGCGACTCCCGTTCTGGCGACGTTCGTCTCACTACGCTGTCCCGATCACCGCCGCGCCCGACGTCGGCCAGGTAATCCGCTCAAGGGCATCCGCGCGGCCGAGGACTGCGAACGGTGTCGGACCGTGTGGGCCGCTGGTTGCGGCCCTGATGCCATCCGGGACGAGGAACCCGGGCCGCCCGAACCTCTGCCGCCGGGCCGGTTCGACGGGCCTAGCTGACCCGGTTTCCACCCGCAAGTCCGTCCTTGCGCAGCCCGCGGGTAGCCGGTGTCAGTCCTGATCGCTCAGCGGACGCGACTGCGGCGAGTGTCGAGGTGCGTCCGAGCTCTGGGCTGGCCGGTTCCCCCGGCGATGGGCCCGCAGCAGCTCGAAGGCGATCGGGATGACCGAGAGCAGCACGATCCCGATGAAGATTCCCTCCACGTTGTCCGCCACGAAGTGGACCTTGCCGAGGAAATATCCGATCACTGTGACGCCACTACCCCACAGCAGCCCACCGATGATGTTGAAGGTGCTGAAGAGCCGGTAGTTCATGCCGCTGACGCCCGCGATGATCGGGGTGAACGTCCGGACGATCGGCACGAAGCGGGCAAGAATGATCGAACGGGGTCCGTAGCGCTCGAAGAAGTCGCGGGCCTTCTCCACGTTCTCCTGTTTGAACAGCCGTGAGTCGGGACGCCGGAACAGGGTGGGGCCGACCTTGCGTCCGAACAGGAAGCCGGTCTGGTCGCCGAGGATCGCGGCGATCGAGATCAGGAGACAGGCGAGCCACAGCGGAGTGGACAACGTGTGGTTGGACACAAGCAGACCGACTGTGAACAACAGCGAGTCGCCGGGCAGGAAGAACCCGACCAACAGGCCGGACTCGGCAAAAACGATCAATAGGACGACGATCAGACCCGCCTTGGCCAGATGCTGCGCATCCAGAAAGCTCGGGCCGAGCGCGAGGGTGTTCGAGGCGATCGTGGACACTGAAGCAGACACTGTGCTGGGCCTCCGGAGCGGCTCGGGACGCAAAGGCGGCTGGCGGCCGATTCGGTTCCCACCTCGACCGGGCACTCTTCGCAGACGGCAACGAGCGTATCCAGCAACGCCGGCGCGGCCGAATACGGCCCGCTGTGGGGTTCCGACCAACGCCTGACAGGATGCCGGACGTGTCCGCCCTACTCGTCCTGGTCGTTGGTCTGATGGCGGGCATCGTGGCGGGCAGCGCGGCACGACGGCGCGGCCAGCTGGCCGATGACGCCCATCAGATGGTCACTTTCTGGGTCCTCGACGTCGCCCTTCCCGCCCTGGCACTCCGCGTCTTACACAGCGTGGTGTTCCCAGCCAATCTACTGCTCATCATCGCCGGCCCGTACCTGCTGTTCGTCGTCGGCGCGACGCTGTTTCTCTGCATCGGCCGTGTCCTGCGCCTGCGCCGGGACGTCGTCGGTGCGCTGATCGTCACCGCCGCTGTGGCCAACACATCCTTCGTCGGCATACCGATGGTCACGGCCTTCTTCGGGGCGGACTCGGTACCGGTCGCGCTTCTCGTCGACCAGCTCGGCTCGTTCGTCATCGTCGGGACGGTGGTCATCGCGGTGGCGGCCACGGCCTCGGGGGCCGGTGTCACCCGGATGGAGATCGTCCGTCGGCTGTTCACGGCGCCCGCCCTGATCGCGCTGCTGACCGGGCTGATCCTGCGTCCGGTGGCGTTTCCGGGCTGGCTCACCGAGGCGTTGACGGCCCTCGGCTCGACGCTCACCCCGCTGGCGTTGTTCTCGATCGGCCTGCAGCTGCGCATCGGCGCGCTGCGAACCTGGCGCCGGGAGCTCGCGATCGGCCTGCTGGTCAAGCTCGTCATCGGCCCCGCCCTGGTGTTCGGGGCCTACGCCCTGACCGGCTCTCTGGACGACCACGGGGTGCAGGTGGCGCTGTTCGAGACCGCGATGCCACCGATGGTCGCCGGGGCGATGATCGCCACCCGTTACGACCTGGCGACGCCGCTGCCGAGCCTGATGGTCGGCGTCGGGGTGCCGGCGTCCCTGCTCACGCTGCCCATCTGGTCATGGATCCTGCAGGGCTGACGGTGCGCTGTCCCACTGGAGTGGATACCCGCCGGCCTGGCCTCCGAAGGATGTGAATCTGCTGCTATGGGAGCAGCACGAAAGTCACATCGTTGGGACGAGCAGTGGCGCGCGGGGTTCGGACGAGCGGTGGCGTGCGCAGGGCCACCTTGACCCAGCTAACACCGTTAGCTACCGTCTTGCTAACGCTGTTAGCCACGCCACGATGGCTCGCACGAAGGCTCGCACGAAGGCTCGAGAGCAAGGAGTCCCGCCGTGTCCGAGACGTCCAGGACCCATTACCGCAAGCCCGGATGGTTCACCCAACACATTGCCAACAACCTGGTCATGCGCCTTACCCGGGCCGGAGTCAGCATCTGGGGCAGCCGCATCCTGGAGGTGCGGGGACGAACCAGCGGGCAGCCTCGTCAGGTGCCCGTCAACGTGCTCACCCATGACGACAGGCAGTATCTGGTCTCGGCACGCGGTGAAGGCCAGTGGGTGCGCAATCTACGCGCCGCCGACGGCCAGCTCGACCTCCTACTCGGCCGCCGCCGGGAACACCGCAGCGCCCACGAGGTTGCCGATGTGGCCAAGACGCCTATTCTGCGCGCGTATCTTCGCCGCTGGAAGGCTGAGGTGGGAGTGTTCTTCGACGGTGTCAGCGCGGACTCGTCCGATGACGAGATTGCCCGGATCGCCCATAAGCATCCGGTGTTCGTCCTCGACCCGGTCTCATGACCCGACCCGCGCCCGCCCGGCAGCGGGCCTTCACCCCGCGCGCCATCGAGATTATTTCGGCCGGCCGGCGACTGCTCGAAGCCGACGGGCCGACCGCCCTGACCATGCGCCGCCTCGCCGCCGAGCTCGGCATCCAGGCGCCGTCGATCTACAAGCACTTACCCGGCAAGGACGCGCTTGAGCTGGCCCTGCTCGAGGATGCGCTGACCGAGATCGGCCAGGACCTGCATGAGGCGGTGCGTCACGGCACAGCACACAGAGTCATCCCGGCGGTTCTTGCCGCATACCGCGAATACTGCCTTGCCCATCCAAACCTGTACCGACTGGCCACCGGCTCCCGCCTGCCCCGCGCCGCGATGACGCCGGGTCTGGAGGCCTGGGCCGGCGAACCGTTCGTCCTGGCGACCGGCGACCCCCACCTGGCACAGGCGCTATGGTCCTTTGCTCACGGCATGGTCATCCTCGAGCTCGACCGGCGCTATCCTGACGGCTCCGACCTGCGCCGGACCTGGGACGCGGGCGCCGACGCGTTCACGTCAGCGTGCCGACGCTAGGACAGTTTCTTTGTCGGCGCACTGGCACCGCCCGGTCTGGAACTCTCAGTACCAGCATAAGCTCGTTCTGTTTCGTTTGGAGTCCGCGGCTCAAGCTGGTCCTTGCATCGTGCATCGAGGCCGCAGGAGGGCGATCGGAATGGCAATTACAAGGAGCGGGGATACGCCGCTTCCCTGCATGCCCGATACGGGTGGACCGGGGAGACGACCGTGAGCACCTGGATGGCGACCACGGGCTTTCTGAGCGGGCTCGTTGTCCTGGCCGTGACCGGCCGCAGCGTGCTTGGGACCGCGGTCGCACCCCGCGGCCGGCCATCGCGGCTCGTCTTCGCGACGGTACCCGTACTGATCCGTGGATCACAGCGCATCAGCCGGAGGCTGCCCAGCAAGCGGATTCATCGTGCGGTCCTCAGGACGGTCAGCCCGATCGCGCTACTTTTCCCTCCGCTCATGTGGGCATCAGGCACGGTGGTCGGGATGGCGCTGCTGGCGGCGTCGGTCGGGGCCGCTCCCGCTGACATCCGCGCGATGCCATACGTGCTGGGCCAGCTCGATGATCCCAGATGGACCGGCCACGGCTTCCCACTGGCGGTATACGGCTGCCTGATTTTGATCTTCATCGTGTTGGCGACCAGGATCACAGCGGTTGCGTCCGCCTACCAGCGGCGTGAACGGTTCCTGTGGGCGCTGGCCTGCGAAGCTCGGTCATGCCTGGACGCCGAGGACGTCATCGTCGCCCATATTCATGGTGGAACGCCGGATTCCCTGGATCGCATGATGAACGCCTGGCAACTCTGGATCGCGGACCTCCGCGTCAGTCACACGAGCTACCCCGAGTTGCTCACCCTGCCGTCGTCACCCGACTTGTCCTGGCTGGACGCGACTCTGGTCATCCTGGATGTGGCGGCACTCATGGATGCCCTCTCACCGGGGACCAAACCGCCACCGACACGCCCGCTGCTCGTCGCGGGCTGCGCGTTCGTCCAGGCGATGGCCAAGGACCTACAGGTCAGTGCTGTCCGTTCAACGCCGAGCCTGTACGGGCGGGAGGAGCGGTCCTTCCGGACGACCATCGCCAGGCTGGCCGATGCCGGAATCCACGCCGAACGGGACTATCGGACGGCCCGAGCCACCTTCCAACGGTGGCGGTCAAGGTACGCGCCGTACACGGCCGCGCTGACGGACCTCATGTGCGCGCAGGATGGCCTGCCGGTGAGCGAACTGATGCCTATAGCACCCTTCGAGTCGTTCGTCAGCAATCTTGATATTTCCGCGGAGGAACTGTCTCAAGCTTTCGCGCCACTGGCGCGATAACCGGGGCCTGGTCGTGCCTGCGCCCGCGGGCTCCCCTGTGCCCGCGGGCTCCCCTGTGCCCGCA
>NZ_CAUVXO010000219.1:0-3002 GCF_963555865.1 Protofrankia sp. Cr1 | reverse complement strand
CGTTCCTGGTACTGGCACTACCCGCATCGCAGCTGCGCCGAGTACCAGGCAACCAATACCTGTACCAGGACGGTCGCCACTACCAGGTATTCGCGATGCCAGCGCCAACACGGTCTGGATGATTTGTTGAGTTAGTCACACCATTTGCTTGTACGGATCGATGTGACGTCCTGCCCAGGCCCACCGAAGCTGCCGCGATCATGTCCTTCTCGCGCGGCCTGCGGTCCAGGGAACCCAACAAAATATGATCATCGCGAGGGGAAGGCACGCCAGCCATGACAGGGACGCCAGTGCAGGCCGGATACCGCTCCAGTGGATCTTCAGCGGCATTGGGGAAGCCGGTCCCTGAGCCGGTCGCCATCATCGGTATCGGTTGCCGACTTCCCGGGGCTCATGGCACGGACGAGTTCTGGCGCGTCTTGCGGACGGGGTCCGACACCGTCACCCAGATTCCCGCGGACCGCGCGTTCGGCTCGCTCTACGACCCCCGACCGGGCACCCCGGGCCGCATCGCCAGCCGGGCCGGCGGGTTCCTGACCGACATCGATGCCTTTGACGCCGACTTCTTCGACGTTTCGCCCCGCGAGGCGGCGCGAATGGACCCCCAGCAACGCCTGTTACTGGAAACCTCGTGGGAGGCCTTCGAGGACGCTGGCCAGACACGAGGATCCCTAGCCGGCACGCGTACCGCGGTCTTCCTGGCCTACCTGTCCACCCAGTACTCCGAGCTGCTGCGCGAGGCCGGGATCTGCGACATGCACAGCGCCATCGGAGCGGAGGGCCGCGGCACCGCAGCCGGGCGTCTGTCCTACGCCTTTGACTTGCGTGGCCCAAGCATGGCGCTGGACGCGACCTGCGCCTCGTCTCTGCTCGCCATCCATCTGGCGTGCCAGAGCATCCGCTCGGGGGAGAGCACGCTCGCGCTCGCCGGTGGCGTCAACATCATGCTGACCCCGGACCTGTCCATCGCGCTGTCCCAGGCCGGGGTGCTGTCGCGCTACGGACGCTCCAGGTTCGGGGACGCGGCCGCGGACGGCTACGTCCGCAGCGAAGCCGTCGCGGTCGTCATCCTGAAATCCCTCGAGCAGGCGCGGGCCGACGGCGATCAAGTTTATGCGGTCATCCGGGGAAGCGGTGTGACCAACGACGGCCGCAGCGGGGGCTTCGTGACGGCGCCGAGTGTGGAAAGCCAGGCCGAGATGCTGCGCACCGCCTACCGCAACGCGGGCGTCGAACCTGGCGACATCGACTACATCGAGGCCCACGGCACCGGCACGGTCATGGGCGATCAGATCGAGCTCACGGCCATCGCCGAGGTCCTGAGCGAGGGACGGCCCAGCGACCGGCCCTGCGTCCTCGGATCGGCGAAGTCCAACATCGGTCACACCGAGGGCGCCGCCGGGATGGTGGGAATCATCAAGGTGGCGCTGAGCCTGCGCCACCGCACCATCCCCGCGAGCCTGCACATAGCCGAGCCCAACCCGGCGGTGCCCTGGGACGAGCTGCCGATCGAGCTCGCCACGACCGTGCGCCGGTGGCCGGACCGCGGCCGGCCGCGCCTGGCCGGCGTCAGCGCGTTCGGACTGTCAGGGACCAACGTGCACGTCGTCCTTGCCGAGGCACCGTGTGATACCGATGCCACGAGCGGGTCTCCCGACCGTGGCGCGGACGGCCTGGGCGCGGACGACCTGGGCGCGGACGACCAGCCTGTGCTGCTACCGCTGTCGGCAGCAACGCCCGACGCCCTCTCGGAGCTCGCGCAGGCCTACCTCGACCGCATGAACTGCGACGGCGTCAGCAGCCAACCCTCGCTGGCGGATGTCTGCTGGAGCGCCGGAATGCGACGCACCCACTTCGAGCACCGCGCGGCGGTGGTCGGCCGTACCCATGCCGAGATCGCCGGTGGGCTTCGGACGGTCATGGCCGGACAGCCCACCAACGGGGTGTCCATCGACCGCCGCACCGACGGTGACCGCCCCAGGATCGCGTTCGTCTTTCCCGGCCAGGGATCCCAATGGGCGGGCATGGGACGCGAGCTGCTGAGTTCCGCACCCGCCTTCCGGGCTGCGGTCGCAGAGTGCGACGCCGCCGTCCGCACGGAAACCGGTTGGTCGGTGATCGAGCGCCTGATGTCGGACGAGCCGCTTACGGGTATCGACGTCATCCAGCCGGTGCTGTGGGCGGTCGAGGTCGGTCTGGCCGCCATGTGGCGGCAGCTCGGTGTCGAACCCGATGTCGTGATCGGCCACAGCATGGGTGAGGTCGCCGCCGCCGTTGTCGCAGGAGCGATCACGCTGTCCGACGCCGCCGCCGTCATCTGCCGACGCAGCCGGATTCTGCGTTCGGTCAGCGGGCAGGGCGCCATGGTCGCGCTGCAGCTGAGCATGGCCGATGCCGAACGCGCCATCGAGGGGTTCGAAGACCAGGTTTCGGTGGCGGTCGCCAACAGCGACTCCTCGGTCGTGCTCTCCGGCGATCCCGCTGTGCTGGACCGGCTGACCAGGCCGCTACTGGACCGCGGGGTCTTCTGCCGACCCGTCCAGGTCGACGTCGCCTCGCACAGCCCCCAGATGGAGCCGCTACGCCCGGAGCTGATGCGCGCTCTGGCCGACGTCCGGGCCGTTGCCGGCGACATCCCGATCCACTCGACGGTGACCGGCCAGCGCTCGACTGGCGAGGAGTTCGACGCCGCCTACTGGGTCCGCAATCTTCGCGAGCCGGTGCGCTTCGCCGATGTGGTGCACACGATGCTTGACGAAGGGGAGACGGTGTTCATCGAGATGGGTCCCCATCCGATGCTGGCTCACTCGATCAGCGAGATCATCGACAGTGCCGAGGGGCACGGTGCCGTGATCGCCTCGCTGAACAGGAACGCCGCGGACTGGACAGCGATCCTTGCGACGGTGGGGACCCTCTACGCAGCCGGATACGAACCGGACTGGACGGCACTGCGGGGTGGTACGGGCAATTTCGTCCCGTTGCCCTCTTATCCGTGGCAACGG
>NZ_CAUVXO010000218.1:0-8109 GCF_963555865.1 Protofrankia sp. Cr1 | reverse complement strand
GGCAACGGGCTGTCGTCACCGAGAGGTAATCCATGAGCAGAGGTACCCCATGAGCATGGACGTCACCGCGTGGCGGTCGATGCACAGCGCGATGAACACGCAGGACGAACGGCGCCCCTTCTCCAAGGCCACCCTGCGGCGCATCGGCGGGTTCGCCCGGCCGCGCCGCCGGCAGCTGACCTGGTTTCTGCTGCTCAGCGTCGTGACGGCGGTCCTCGCGGTCGCGACACCGGTCCTCGCGGGCCGGGTCGTCGACGCGATCGTGCGCGGCGAGGCCGTCCACGTCGTGGTCGGGCTCGCGGTGCTCATCGCCGTCATCGCGGTGGCCGAGTCCGGCATCGGGCTGGTGTCCCGGTGGCTGTCGGCAACCATCGGCGAGGGCCTGATCCTCGACCTGCGCACCACCGTGTTCGACCACGTCCAGCGGATGCCCGTCGCCTTCTTCACCCGCACCCGTACCGGCGCACTGGTCAGCCGGTTGAACAACGACGTCATCGGCGCGCAGCGGGCCTTCAGTAACACGCTCTCCGGCGTGGTCAGCAACATCGTCGCGCTCCTGCTCACCCTCGTCGTGATGATCAGAATTTCCTGGCAGATCACCGTGCTCGCGCTGCTGCTGCTACCGGTCTTCGTCCTTCCCGCTCGGCGGATGGGCAGCCGACTGGCCCGGCTCGAACGCGAGGCGGCCAACCACAACGCGGTGATGAGCACGCAGATGACCGAGCGTTTCTCCGCGCCCGGCGCGACGCTGGTGAAGTTGTTCGGCCGGCCCGCGCACGAGTCCGCCGCGTTCGCCCTACGGGCACGGCGGGTCCGTGACATCGGAATACGCTCGGCGATGGTGCAGTGGGTGTTCATCACCGCGCTGACCCTGGTCTCGGCGCTGGCGCTTGCCCTCGTCTACGGGCTCGGTGGTTTCTACGCGCTGCGCGGGCAGCTGGAACCCGGCGCCGTCGTCGCGCTCGCGCTGCTGCTCACCCGCCTCTACGCCCCGCTGACCTCGCTGGCCAGCGCCCGGGTGGAAGTCATGAGCGCTCTGGTAAGCTTCGAACGGGTGTTCGAGGTGCTGGACCTCGAACCGCTGATCGCAGACAGCCCGGACGCGCAACGGGTGCCGGCAGGAGGGGTGGCGGTGGAATTCGACGACGTCAGTTTCAGCTACCCGCCCGCGGACAAGGTCTCGCTCGCATCGCTGGAGGAAGTCGCCGTGCTCGACGCCCGTGGCGGTGTCGAGATTCTCCATAACGTGTCGTTCCGGGTCGAACCCGGGCAGCTGGTGGCGCTGGTGGGCTCGTCGGGCGCCGGGAAGTCCACGATCGCGCAGCTGACGGCCCGGCTCTACGACGTCGACACCGGCGCGGTGCGCCTGGCCGGGATCGACGTCCGCGAGCTGACCGCCGAGTCCATCCGCGCGACACTCGGGATGGTCACCCAGGACGGGCACCTGTTCCACGAGTCGATCCGCGCGAACCTCCTGCTGGCACGCCCGGAGGCTACCGAGGACGACCTGTGGGATGCGCTGCGCCGCGCCAGGCTCGCCGACCTCGTCAAGAGTCTGCCCGACGGGTTGGAGACCGTCGTCGGCGAACGCGGCTACCGGCTGTCCGGCGGCGAACGCCAGCGCCTGACCATCGCCCGGCTCCTGCTGGCACGGCCACGGGTAGTGATCCTCGACGAGGCCACCGCACACCTGGACTCCACCTCCGAGGCCGCGGTACAGGCGGCCCTGGCCGAGGCACTCACCGGACGGACCGCGGTGGTGATCGCCCACCGGCTGTCCACCATCCGCTCCGCGGACCTCATCCTCGTCATCGAGGACGGACGGGTCGTGGAACGCGGCACCCATACCGAGCTGCTCGCCACCGGCGGACGGTATGAGGAGCTGTACCGGACGCAGTTCGACCAGCCGGCCGCGGTCGCCGCCATGGCCACGGTGGCCGCGGCCGGATAAGGACCACGACCGGATAAGGACCACGACCGGATAAGGACCACGGCCGGTTGCGGAAAACCGGTGCACGCCGTCGGCCGGTCCGGCGATGATGGATGCGGTGTCCGAGCGGTCACGCATCCAGCATGCGAACGCGCGGGCGCCGGAGGTACCCGAGGGCGGGCCGCGGGAAGCGGGCTGCGCGGGCCTGGCTGAAGGGGGATGCGTGTCCGCTGCTTCCACCGCACGGGACGGCCCAACCCCGACCCGGCCGCCGCCCCTCGTCCCACGGCTCGCCGCGACCGTGCTCGCCCGGCTCACCGCAAGCCCGACGGCCGCCCGCTGCGTCCGGTTCTTCGACGACCAGGGCGGCCGCGTCCTCGCCATCATCGCGCTGAACCTGGTCGGCGCCCTGTCCTTCACCGCGACCCCGTTCATCCTGCGGCACCTGATCGACCACGGCCTGGCCGTGCCGGGCACGTCCGCGCTGCTCCCCCAGGTGGCACTGCTACTGGTGGTGTTCGTGTTCGACGCCGTGACCGGCGCGGCGTCCAGGGTGATCGGCTCGCGGCTCGGTGAGACGGTGACCAGGCGCGTCACCGTCACCGTCCACGACCATCTGCTGCGACTGCCGTTCGGCTTCTTCCCGGGTCAGCGCCAGGGCGAGCTGCTGTCGCTGTTCGGCAACGACGTGCACGAGGTCCGCGCCGCCGTCTCCGTCTCCATGCCGCACGCGATCACCGCCGCGGTCACCGCCATGGTCGGTACGGCCACCGTCTTCGTCCTGGAGTGGCGGCTGAGCCTGCTGGCGGTGCTGCTGGCCCCCGGCGTGTTCGCGCTGACGACCCTCGGCCGGCGCCGTGGCCGCGAGCTGACCCGGCAGCACATAAAGTTGCGGTCCGCGCACTTCGCCCAGCTCGCCGACACCAGCGGCGTCGCCGGTGCGCTGCACGTCCGGCTGTTCGGCCGTACCGACCACGAATCGGCACGGTTCGCGACCGTTGCCGACGACCTGGAGCGGATCGCTGTGCGGCGCACCCGGGTTTCCGCGGTCGCCGGGCTGATGTCCTCGGCCGGCGCCGCCGTCGCGGTCGTCGCGGTGATGGGGTTCGGGGGCTGGCTGGTGAGCAGCGGACGCACCTCGATCGGCACGCTGATCGCCTTCGCGTCCGCGTTGCTGTACGCCTACCGGCCGGTCACGAGTCTGGCGGAGAGCCGCTCGGACCTGCTGGAGGCCGGCGTCGGCGTCGAGCGGATCTTCGGCCTGCTCGACATCCCGCCCGATCCCCGCAACCTGCCCACCACGACCACCACGACCACCACGACCACCACGACCGCCAGGGCCACGGCGACCACCACGACCGCCAGGGCCGCGGCGAGCACCACGACCAGCACGACTGGTCACCGCGCCGACATCGCTGGTCAGCGCGCCGGAACGGCCGTCCGCGAGCCGGTGCCCGGTCAGCGTTGCGCACCGGCCGCTACCAGGGCCGCCCCGGACCTGCTCATCGACCGCGTCTGGTTCCGCTACCGACAGGGCCGGCAGGACGCCTGGTCCGCCGCGGGACGCGATCCACGGCGCCGCTGGTGGTACGTCGGTGACCCCGACGAGGACCCTGCGACGCTGCACGGTGGTCGCGGTGACCCGGCCGGGGACGACACGCAGCGGTGGAATCTGCGCGACCTCGCCCTGGACGTCCGGTCCGGGGAGAAGACCGCGGTCGTCGGGTCCAGCGGTGCGGGCAAGAGCACCCTGGGCTCCCTGCTCGCCGGCATCTATCAACCCGACCGCGGCCGGATCCTGTGCGGCGGCGTCGACCTTGCCGTGATGGACTGGGAGGAACTGCGGGCGCTCGTCGGCGTCGTCCCCCAGGACCCGTACCTCTTCCACGACACGATTGCCACGAACATCCGCTACGGACGGCTCGAGGCCAGCGACGACGAGGTGGCCACCGCCGCGGTCGACGCCGGCCTGCGCCCGCTGCTGGACAAGCTGCCGCGGGGTGTCGAGACGATGGTCGGGGCCCGCGGCTACCAGCTCTCCGGCGGGGAACGTCAACGGCTCGCCCTTGCCCGGGTCCTGCTCGCCGACCCGCCCGTGCTCGTCCTGGACGAGGCCACGTCGCAGCTGGACTCGCTGACCGAGAACGTGGTGCAGGAGGCGCTGGCCCGGCTGGGCACCGGACGCACCCGGGTGGTGATCGCGCACCGGCTGTCGACGATCGTCGACGCCGACGCCATCCACGTCCTGGACGCAGGCACGGTTGTCGAACAGGGCACGCACGGCGAACTGCTGGCGGCAGGGGGCGCCTACGCCCGCCTCTACGCCCGGCAAGTGGGCCAGGAGCAGCCCGCCAGCCATCAGTGATCCGGGGCTTCAGCGATCCGGGGCTTCAGCGATCCGGGGCTTCAGCGACCCCGAGGCTTCGGCATCCACAGACGTCGGCTCGGCCCAGCGCCGACCGACTCGACCCCGATCATCGATAAAGATCGGCGTAAGTTTGTTGTCAGGTACGCTTTTCGGGCCGAAAACCGTACCGTACGACAAACACGCGCCGATCATTACCCGGATCTGATCCGGTCGTCTCCATGCACAGACGGTGGCCGTGTCAGCGTGCCGCGACTCGTCGTCAGCGTCCCGAGCTGACGATTGTGGGATGGATGTCCAGCTCGTCGAGTCGCTTCCACAGTGACGCGAGCGCGGCGACCGGATCGCGGAAATACGCCGAACCCCGGACCCGCCAGAATTTCCAACCCTGCCGCTCAAGCACCCGCTGACGTCGAAGATCGGTTTCCCACTGCTGCGGACCGTGGAACGTGTCACCGTCGCATTCGATCGCGAGCCGGTCACGGGCGCCCTCTACGACCAGGTCGATACGGCAATGACCGACGTGGTGCTGCGGGGACACCCGGTAGCCGCGGCGCAGAAGATCCCGCAGAACGGCGCGCTCGAAGTCGCTTTCGCACCGGTCCTCGAGGGCTTCGGCCCGCGCCCGCGGCGTGTTGACGCCGTATGCGTAGGCGAGCAGCTGCCCACGGACGTCATCGGGATGCAACACGGCGTGATCCACGGTGTGGAAAATCCACAGTTGGTCGCGGGCACGACTGGCCGCGACGTTGATGCGCTGCTGGTCGGCCTTGCGGGTCGCGGCGGAGCGGTTGTCGTCGGCGACGACCGACACGAAGATGACGTCCCGCTCGTCACCCTGGAAGTTGTAGGGGTCACCGACCCGGATCCGTCGGCGCTCATACTCCTCGGCGCCGAGCTTGTCCACGAGCGTCTGCTCGATCAGGCGTCCCTGCCCGGTCCCCAGCAGGGTGACGACCCCGAAGGTCATGCCGTCGTAGGCAGGGTCGTCGCAACAGTCGAGGATCTGCTGGACGAGAGCGAGCGCCTCGGGTTCGTTGACGTCGCCGTACTGGCCGCGGGTGCGTGCCCCGTCGGGCACCCGGACCGGCCGGACCGGCGCGCCGATGCCGATGCCGATGCCGATGCCGAGATCGGTCGCCTCCCGCAGCGGCAGAATCTTCCCGTCGTAGAAGCGGTTGGAGAACTCGATGATGTCCGGTACGCACCGAAAATGCTCGCGCAGCAGCACCTTTCCCGGAAACACCCGGCTCGCGGTGTCGTAGAGGCTGGCCTCCACGTCGAGCAGGGAGCGCTGCGGCAGGTCGGGCAGATGTGAATCGATCAGCTCGAAGACGCGCTCCCGGTTCACACCGACAGCCGCCGGGCTGATCTGCTTGTCGTCACCCACGATGACGACCTTGCGTCCGAGTGCGAGAACACCGAGGGACAGCACGTCGCACTGGCTGGACTCGTCGACGATGACCACGTCGAAC
Source organism: Protofrankia sp. Cr1 (assembly GCF_963555865.1). Lineage (NCBI taxonomy): Bacteria > Bacillati > Actinomycetota > Actinomycetes > Frankiales > Frankiaceae > Protofrankia > Protofrankia sp. Cr1. The sequence goes on along the minus strand of NZ_CAUVXO010000218.1, from coordinate 2,339 downwards.
AGATCGGTGCGACGAGGGTCGAAGCTCGCCAGCACCCGGTGGATCGGCATGATCCAGACGGGGACGGCCCCCATCGCCGCCGGCATCTGGGCGCGGGCCTCGGCCTCCCACTTTCCGGCGAACTTGCCGGTGCCCTTGCCGATCCTCGCCAGCGCCTGGAGCCACCCTTCAAGCGCCCGCCGCTGATCATCCCGCAGGCTGCGGTGCATGCCGAGCCGTGCCCCGCGGGCGGCCGACTCCAGCACCAGCCGGCGCACCTGTGCCCCGGCATCGGTGATCTGCCGTTGGAGGGCTTCAGCGTCACCCCGACCGAGTAGAGCCTCCAGCCAGGTCTGGGCGTGGCGCCACAGCCAGAGCCGGGCCAGGTCCTGCGGCTGGCCGCAGACGGCGGTGTCTCCCCCGGAGTCGATGACGCGGCCGGCCCAGACCGGCGCGGCGACGGCGAGTAGCCCGGCCAGTAGGTCCCGGCGAGTCAGAGCGGGCCCCAGGCCGGTCAAACGGGCGATCTCATCGCAGGTCGCCTGCCAGGCGGCGAAGTCACGGCGGGCAAGGGTGTCGCGCAGCACGCCCCACAGCGGGCTCGCGCCCGGCTGCCTCTGCCCGGCCTCGAGGGCCGTTCCGAGCTCGTCGAGCCGCGCCGTCAGCGCCTGTTCGTCACCCCGCTTCGCGGCCGCCGCGAGCACGTCGGCGATCTCTCGCAGCTGCGCGCCGGTGGGCCGTGCCGGGGCATCGGGTAGCACTGTGCGCAGCCGGGCGAGCAGCGCCGGTGCGCCCGTGGTCTCCCAGCTGATCGCGCTACGCAGCAGGTTGACGGCATGTTCGAGCCCGGGGAGGAAGGCCGGACCATCGGCGGACAGCGGTGGCGCGTGCAGGTGGCTAACCAGTTCGCCGTACCGGCGACCCGCGCTGGCCCGGGTTACCCGCTCGCGGACCGCCGCCCGGACGGCGTCGACGTCGGCGGGGGTCCGCAGTTCGAAACCGTCGACCCGGGCGGTGGCGTGGAACTCCTTCAGACCCTTGTTACCGAAGCGCGGGATGCCCCTACCCCCGGCGAAACGCGATTCCAACTCGTCGAGAAAGCCCTCGTGCAGACGGGGGTCACCGTCCGGGACGACGATCTCTCTACCGGACGTCCGGTGCCGCGCGTCCACGAGCGTGCCGGCGCATTCGGCGAGCGCCCCGGCCTGCTCCGACCAGAATCCGGCCAGCATCGCGGACTGGGCGACCTGGCCGCGCAGGCTGGACAACCACGGCTCTTCCAGATCGGCGATCAGGGCAGCGGCCCGCGCGACGTCGCCGACCAGGGCGGCGAGCGCCGGTCCGCCGAGCGTGTCAACGGCGGGCAGCACGACGCCCCGCTCTTCAAGATCCGCGAGTTCGTCCCGGAGCCGGTCGAGGGCACGATGTTGCGTGATGAGATCCCCGGCGGACGGGATTGCCGTGAGATCCGGAAGCACACAGCGGGCGGCAGCCGCGTCGGCCGCATCCGTCGCGCCCGCAAGGTGCATCAGGTCGATGAATTCGGCGGCGCTCAGTGGTGGACGCTGATCAACCGACAACCGGTCCGGGATGCGGCCCCACTCCGGCTCGTGGCGGGCGAGCCAGGCGCCGACCTGTGCGGCCTTCGCCGGCCCCTCGGGGAGCGCAAACTCCGCGGCCTCGTCGCGGAGCAGCTCCACCAGGCGCAACTGGAGGTTGCGCTCGCGGGTCCGGGCCGCGTCGAGGTCGCGCCCGAGCGCCTCAAGCATGACGGTCTCCGCGACCGGTTCGATGCCCGAGACCGCGTCCATGATGGTCTGGACGGAGGCGCGCAGTTCCCCGAGCGCGGCCTGGTTGGAGCCCAGCACCGCGATGGAGAAGTCGCGCAGCTCCGCCGGGATCTTCTCGCGGAGTACCGCGAGCGCCTGCTCGTTGTGCGCGGTGACCAGCACCCGCCTGCCGTGGGCGACCAGATGGCTGACCAGGTTCGCGATCGTGTGGCTCTTACCCGTGCCGGGCGGCCCTTGCACCGTGACACCGCGGGAACGGGCGAGCCTGACGGCGATGCGTTCCTGCTCGTCGTTCGTGGGCAACGGCATGAGTAGCCGTTCCCCGATCGCATCCCAACCGTCGTCGCCCGCGCCCGCGCCCCCGTTCTCGCGGTCACCGTCACCGCCCGCCGCCGTGCCGTCGCCTTCCTCCGCCACGATCGCGGCGAACGCCTCCGCCAGGGTGTCGGCCTCGGCGAGCACCTGGCGCAGCTCGGTGTAGAAACGCCGGTGCAACGCCGGACGCGGCCGGACGAACAGCACCCACGTATGTCGACCAGCACCGCTGCCGCGGCCGGGACGGGCACAGCC
>NZ_CAUVXO010000217.1:0-8123 GCF_963555865.1 Protofrankia sp. Cr1 | reverse complement strand
TGAGCTTTTCCCCGTAACCGGTGGTTGCGGTGGGTAGTCACAATGGCGTGTGCCTGTGTTGGTCGTCAGGTGGTGCGACCGTGTTCGGTGTGGAGGACGACGAGGGCGGCTTTCACGATCAGGCCGATCTTCCAGGATCGAGGCTGACGTTCCGCAGGGCCTTGACGTGCTTCAGGAGGGCGTTCGCGCGTTCGCCGACGGCCCGCAGGGCGTTGTGGATCCGGTTGTGCCGTTTCTGGTCGTCGGGGAGGTCTCTGTTCTTGGCATTCTTGTACGGGACCGCGACCTGGCCTTGTAGCCCTTCGTAACCGAGGTCGGCGAGGACCTCGCCGCCGGCGTCGGTCCAGTCGGCGAGCACCGGCAGGGCGCCGGAGGCGCGCAAGGCGGTGCTGTCGTGCTCCCGGCCGGGCCGGACGTCGGAGACCCACAGCGGCCAGCCGTCGTCGGGGGCGGAGACGACCTGGACGTTGCCACCTTCTCTGAACTAACTACTCAGGGCAACAGCCACTACATTCTGTAGTCGACAACATGGAGGATGGCCTCGACCAGGATCCGGCTGTTGGTGTGGTCGAGGCTGGTGACGGCGTCGCCGAGGCTGATCGCCGCCCGGTCGGCGAGGCTGGCCGCGAGCCGTAACATGCGGCGCTCGCCAGCGGAGCAGGGCAGGCGACCGGTGTCGAGTGCGTAGAGCGCGGAGGGCCAGTCGATGGCTGCGACGCCGGCCGCGGGGTCGGTCACGTTTCGCGCCTCCGTGATGTGCCGGGTGAAGTCGGCGCGGTCGAGCCAGTGGGCATGGGCAGCGAGCAGGCCGACGGCGGCTTCCTCGGTGGGCAGGCCGGCAGCGCTGGCGCGCAGCATCTCAACGCGCTGGGCCGTGGTGGTCATCGGGCTCCTCCCGCGGCGGGGGTGACGGTGATCGTCCGGGTGGCGGTATCGCCGAAGGTGGGCATGCCGAGGTCGGCGGCGCCGCGTCGGCGGGCGTCGGCGAGTTCGAGTTGGGCGAGCTTGTTGTTGGCGGCAGCCAGGCTGACCTTGAGGCCCTCGACCTCGCCGGCCCAGCCCTTCTGCTCGGCCTCAGCGATTCGGGCGAGCAGGTTGTCACGGATCTCGACCAGACGACCGCGCTGGGCGGGGTCGACGCGCAGCATCGGGCAGCGGATGCAGCTGTGCTCGTGGCGGCAACTGGCGCCCCAAGCGCGGCCGCAGTCGCCGAGTTCGAGCCTGCGGCGCTCGAAATGGCCGAGGAACTCCTCCCATTCCTCGTCGGTCGGGGTGCGGTACTCGGCGGCAGGGCGCAGCTCGCGGCGGCGGGCAATGAACGCGCGGTGGCCGTTGATGGCTTCCTCGGGGTAGACGGCCTTGTAGCCCATCGTGGTGTTGATGTCCTTGTGCCCTATGATCAACTGGCAGATGTGCGGGGGCATCCCATTCATGATCGCTTCGGTCGCGAAGATCCGGCGGAAGTCATGCGGGGTGAACCGCAGGGGAACACCGGATGCGTCGGTCAGACCGGTGCCGGCGAGGGCGTCGGTGACCCACTCACGGATGGTCCCCGCGGGGATCGGGCGCTGATCGGCGCCGACGCATCGCTGGAACAGCACGGGCATCGGCGGGAGGAACGTGCGCTCGCCGCGGTCGTAGGCGATGACGAGCGGGACGGCGCCGTCGGCGTCACGGACACGGTGCAGGAGGGCCGCGAGCACGTCGGCGAGTTCGGGCGAGATGACAAGCAGACGCTCGATGTCGGTCTTGGACGGGGCGATGTGCAGCAGGGGGACGAGTTCCCCGGTGCTCGGGACGCGGTACTGGACCAAGCTGTGGTGCGAGAGTTCCGTCAGTTCCTCCACGCGGATTCCGGTAGCGCGCAGCACCTCGATGGCCGCCCAGGAGAAGAACGCGGCCTCCTCCGCGCGCGCCAGGTCGCGCAGTCGCCCGGTGTCGGGGTCGAGGGCCGTGACCCGGGCCGTGGTCCCGGGTTGCTGGGAGCGGCGCAGGGTGACGGCGCCGACGGTGAACACGGCGCCGGGCTCGGCCGCCGAGGCTCCGGTGAGCAGTGCCTGGGCATCCGCCAGCCGGCGAACCGCGGTGTCTGTCAGGGTGGGCAGGACGGGCAGCCGCTCGCGAGTCCGCTGGTCCATCCGTGACTGACGGTGCTGCCGCTCCTTCGCGACCGCCCGCCGGTCGACGCGGACGGGGCAGGGCACGGCCCACGGAACCCAGCGGGGGTCCTCGAGCGCCCAGTGGGCGATGTCCTCATAGAACGCGCGGATCGCAAGAAGGGCGTTCGTGGCGGACAACCGGGCGGCGGTGGCCGGCTCCCCGACGCTGGCAGCCAAGGGCAGCGTCCTGGTCATGACTCGCTGCTGCCAGGCGGCAGCCACGTCGGCGGGCAGGTGCAGCGAGTCGATGCCGGGGTTGTGGGTCTCTAGATCCTTCCAGAAGAGTTTGCCCAGGTAGTAGGCCAAGGCCCGCACCGTGGTGTGGTCGACGCCGGGGCGTCGTTCCTCGAGGTAGTCCACCAGCAGGTCGCGGACCGGGCGGCAGGCCAGCGCATACTGGTCGATCAGCTCGCCGGGCGAGAGTTGGCCTTGGAACAGCGGGTTGATCATGCGCAGCGTCGCGGGCGCCTCGGCGGGGAACAGCCCCATTCCGCGGAGGACCTGGTAGAAGCTGGTCCCGCTCTTCCGGCCGCCCTGGCTGGCGCTGATCCCGGAGCGGGTCTCGATCAGCTCGAGGCAGTCACCGACGGTGATGTCCGCAACGAGCCCGCCCTTGGCCGCGACCAGCACCGCGACCAGCTCGACCACGCCGCGCTGCCCGGTCAGGGCGAGACCACTGGCCGCGGCGCGCGCCCGCAGCTCCGCGAACCCCGCGGGGTCGCGCAGCCGGGATATCTCCACGGTTAGCGGGAACGAGACGGAGCACGACAGCAGCCAGGAAAGGCTCGGCCGCAGCGCATCCGCGTAGACCATCTGACCGAAGCCGTAGGTGATCGTTTCTTCGAGCCAGGACGCGCTCGCCGTCGCCCGGCCGGTGTCGACGAGCCACTGTGCGGCGCCGGGCCGCCAGGACAGCTGCCCGTCCTGCGAGGCGCCGCTGGCCTCCCAGCGCTGCTGCCAGGTGCCGCCCGGGAACTGCGAGAGCCAGTCGAGGAACCTGGCCAGTGCCCGCCTGCGCTGGGGGACCATGGTCGGCGCGCCGATCGTGAACGGCGGCGCGAGCAGCCGCGCCGTCAGCTCGTCGCGACCCAGGGCGGTGGCCTCCCAGCGGTCCGCCACCGGCCGCGGTGGGAACCGGTCAAGCAGATCCGCGGCGATCCCCGGCCGCGTCCGGGCCAGAGCCGCCGGGGCGGCCAGGCCAGCGCTCACCACGCCCGGCCGCCGAACAGCGCGTCTAGGCTCTCCGGCCGGTAGCCCGCCGTCGGCGGCGGGGCCGGCGGGACCTCGGCCCGGCGGCGGTGGTGGGCCAGCACGCTCTCGATCACGTCCTCGGCCGTCGGCCTCACGTAGATCTGCGTGGTGGTCAGGTGCGCGTGGCCGAGTACCCACTGCACATCGGTAAGCGGCATCAGCGGGTCACGGGCCATCCGGTAGGCCGCCGTGTGCCGCAAGGTGTGCAGCGTCCAGTTCGCTCCCAGCATCGTGTTCGCCCGGTCGAACATCGCCCGCGCCGCGTGGTAGCCCAGCGGGCGCAGCGGTCTCCGCCGCGTCCACCACACCGGGTCGTCCGGCCCGGCCGGGACCAGGCCGGCGGTCCCGGCCTGGTAGAGCCGCAGCCAGACGAACGCGTCCGGCGACGCCGGCAGCGGCTGGATTGCCCGGCTGCCCTTGCGCACCACCCGCACCGTCTGACAGCCCGGGTCGACATCAGCGACCCTCAGACCGAGCAACTCCGCCGCGCGCGCACCGGTCGAGACCCAGAACGCCACCAGCGCCCGGTCCCGGTCCGACCCCAGCCGCGCGAACAGCTCGTCGAAGATCCTGTCAGGGATCTGCCTGGGTACCCGTTCCGGCTGGCGCGGCCGGTAGAGCCCGGCCCGCTCGCGGGCGGACGGCTCCATCGGACTGCGGTGCGCATGCGCCCGCCGGCCCGGCCGGGCCAGCGGAAACGGGTTGCCCAACGGCCCCGACCCGGCCTGCAGGTGGTAGTCGTAGAACGTCCGAGCCACCGTCTCGGTGTGCGCCGCGGTTGCTACCGAGAACCCCCGCCCCGGCGAAGGCCGGCCCGTCACCGCGTTCACCGCGCCCGGCACCGCCGCCCCCGGCCCCGGGGCGACGCCCGTGCGCCAGTGCGCCCGCTCCGGTTTGTGCGCGATCCGCAGCCAGCGCATGAAGTCCCTGGCCTCAGCCCGGGTCGCCTGCTCCCACGACACCTCCACGGCCCACAGGAACCGGAACCAGCGCAGCAGGTCCATCCCGTACGACCGCTGCGTGCCTTCCGACAGCCCACGCCCCTGCAACTCCCGCAGGAACGCCGCAACCGCGCCGACCGGCTCGCCGCCGGGGTCGACCAGTTGGAACGGGTCGAACAGCGAGCCCGTCGCCCGCAGCGCCCCCACCGGCAGAACCCGTAACCCGGTCAGGTCCTCGCCGCTCCCGGTTGATCCATCCATGGCGAGCGACCATAAGGCGCCGAGAAGCCGATTGTCGCATCAGAAGATCGACGAGCCACGCTAGTTCAGTTAACAGTTCGTGGTTCCTGATTTTTCCGGACCACCACAGGTCCACGCCGCTGGTCGGGCCAGGGACGGAGACCCGGTCGGTCTCGACCACCGTGCCGTCGACGACCATGTGCTCGTAGCCGGCGGCCTTGGCCGCGAGCAGCGCGTTGCGCAGGTCGGGGGCCTGCCAGCCCAGCACCGCGACGCCCTCGTGCAGGCAGCGGTAGCCGACCGACTTGCTGACCTTGTGGTCGTCGCACAACTGTTTGACCCGTGTCCCATCGCAGAACCAGCGCAGGACGAACACGGCCTGTTCCCAGGGGGAGAGCTTACGGGTCCCCTCCCGGGTACCTTTCCGCTTGCGTTCCGCGACCAGCAGTACCGCCAGGCGCACGACAGTGTGATCGCCAAGGGGCAGCTCGGCGGTGTATGTGACACTCACAGGGACGTGGGGCCTCTCGGAAGTCGATCTGTAGGAAGACAACTTCCTACCGGGGCCCCGCGTTTCGTCTTTCGCCGCCCCGATCCCACAGCCGGGACTCTCCACAGCCAGTGACGCTCACGGAGCGTGGCAAACCGTTGCGGGGAATGGCTCACTTGCGGGCCCGTGACCTGCGCAGATACACCTTGTCGAGTCCGGCAGTCAGCATTCTCATTAGTACGTGCAGCCGCCGCTCCTGACCGGGCCGGCAGCGCTCTACTCGGCGGGCACGGTCGACTTGGTGGGGAGTACGTACTCCTCAGCCAGCTTCGCCAGGTGCAGGGGCAGCGGCCGGGAGAGCGGTTCGTAGTTGTCGTGGAAGCGCAGCTGGTGGGCCAACGCGGCCCACGCCGCGGGCTGGTCCGGGCCAACGTCGTCCCGCCCGGCGTCCGCGAGAGCCTTTTCGGACAGGCAACCGACGACCGTCAGCTCCAAGTACCGCGGGTTCCAGGCCGTCTTCGCTGGCCCGGTCGGCCAGTCCGGATGCGGGCCCAGTTTCAGCAGGCCTCGTTTGATGGCCTTCGCGCTGCTTGATGAGTCCGCGGTGCTCACGAAGACGCGGTTGTCCGTGTCCGCGCCCAGTGCGGCCCACAACCCGGCGGCGAAACCGACCCGGTCGTCGCCGGGCGCGTACCACTGCGGCACCTCCTCGCGGCCGTTGCTGTCCCGGGTCAGCACGAACCGCAGGTCGGGGCCGTAGGCAGCGAGTCGTTGGACGTCCGACCCGCTGAACCCGAGCATGTCGCGGACGAGCGAGTCGTTGCCGATCCACGGCCAGGAGCGGCGAAGGTTCCCAGCGTTCGCGAGCAGCAGCGTCGGCCGGTCGCGCGCCTGGTACAGCACTGATCTGACGAGCCGTTCGATCTCTTCGCACTGAACCGCGGTGACCGACGGTGTGGGTCGCGTGCCGACAGCGGCGCCGCCGTCCAGGCGGTCTGCCGACGCCTCGATTGCTCCGGCGACCATGTCAGCGTCCCGTGCGAGGTCGAGCAGCAGCACAGGGTAGGGAACCCATTCCTTGCGGGTGTCGTGCCACCCCCGCACTGGGTGTGCGGCGTCGCCAGGACGAACGCGAAGTGCAATCAGCTGGTTCCCGGCGCGCCGTGTCGGCCCGTCGGCGCGGCGACGCGCCACCCAGATAGCCAGGTACTGGAGGTCGCCGGGGAGAGCGTCGCCGACTCGATGCCGGGGAATGGTGATCGCTCCGAGTTGGCGGAACCCGTCGAGCCAGGCCGATTTCGCCCGGGTGTTGATCCCGACCTCCGTGTCGTCCGGGATCTGGATGAACTGACTGAGCCGGCCCGTATCCGCGAGGCCGAGTCGCAAGGCGAACTTCGGATCCGAATCCGGCTCACCGTTGAATCGGCCCTCGCCGGCTAGCTCGACGATCGCGAGGCCGACCCGCCCTGTCAGCTGGTCGAAGCGGGTGGCCACTGCGGTGCGGCGGGCCCGAATCGCCTCACCCAGCGCCGTGGCGCGGGACTGCTTCTCGCGACGTGAGATCTCGAGAGCGGAACCGATCGCCCCGAGTTCCGCGGTGCGGATGTGGACCCGCAGCTCGGCGAGCTGCCAGCGCTGGTCGGGGCCTTCGGTGACGACGTCGGCGGGGAACCCCAGCAGGTCGCGCAGGGTGTTCACCAGACCGTCCCGGGTTTCCGGGTACTGCCAGGCGATGTCGACGTCCAACGGTTGCCCGTCGAGGCTGGCGAGCAGCGCCTCTCGACGTGCCCGGGTCTCCTGTTGCCTCCGTGCGATCTCCTTCAGCGCGTCCCCGGTCTGGCCGCGGGGGAGCAGCGCCGGCTTGTTACCAGTGAATCCCCTCGCGAGAGCGGGTACGGGTCGGAACATCGGACGCAAGCCCTCCTCGACCCAGGCGTCAAGCCGAGCGCGCTCGGCCGGCATGAGCCCGGCGCCGACCGCGTGCGTGCCCATCGCTGTGCTGTGGATGATCCCGGCGGCAATCCCGCCCTGACCGCGGATCCAGTTCACCGGCGCCTCCCGCAGATCCGCTGCCCGGGGATAGGTCCGGACGATGTCGAGTTCGGGCAGGAGATCGACCGAGGCGCGCCCGTGCCAGTCGACCTGGCCGAGGCGAGGACTGAACGCCATCGTGTTGGCGATCAGCCGCGGCGTCGAGGCCGCGGCGTCCTGCATCCAGGGCAACTCGGCCTTGAAGAGCAAGGTCGCCTGCCGTCCCTGAGGAAGGAAGACGGGCGCGCCGGTCGCCCAGCGCCGAATTCCGGTCGAGAGGTGGAGACGGAAGCTCGGTGCGAAAGGGACAGTTCGCAGGGTGATGGTGACGACCGCGGAGTAGAACCAGGATCGGCCGGCCCGTTCGTATTCGAAAGGTGGCCAGGAGACCAGCTCCGCGAGCTGGTTGCCGACCACGACGCGGAAGTCGACGTCTCGCGCGACCCCGTCGGAACGGAATGGCCGCGCGGCGAGGCGGGCTGCGACGACCTCGGGCAGGAGGGCGTAGAGCTGCGGCGATGGCCGCGCGGTGCCGCCGGCGGTCACCGCGGAAGCGGTCAGATCCACCGACTCGACGGTCCACTCCGGTATGGTGTCGTGCATCGACGTGAGAACACGCAACATCGCCTCGTCGTGTTCGGGCTCCGGCCGTAGGGCCATCGCCCACGAGGTGACCAGCGGGGTGAGAACGGCCATCGGCGTTCCTTCCCGGGCGTAGACCCAGGGGACGCTCGCGTCGGAAGCCGCGCCACGGCCCGTCGCGACGACTCCGGGAGCAGCCGCGCGCAGTAGTGCGTTGAGCTGCCTGAGGGGAAGGTGTGCAGGCGTGTCACGATTCGGCTGGCCGGCCTGATAAAGTTCCGTGAGTTCGGTCCGCCACCGCTCGGCGAAGGTGAGGACCTGATAGTCCTCGACCCAGTGCCCGGCGGCCGGATCGGGTTCGTAGGCGGTCGGCCGAATCAACGGGTACATGTGGACGTCCTTTCAGAAGCCTGCTGGAGGCACCGGTTC
>NZ_CAUVXO010000216.1:3949-8614 GCF_963555865.1 Protofrankia sp. Cr1 | reverse complement strand
CGTTCGGCCAGGCCCCGACCTGGTAGGCCTTCCCCCGCGGCGGCTGGTAGTTGTTGCCGTTGCACCGCAGCACGTAGCCACCGGTCCGGGCCGCAACGCTCGTCGGGATGGCGTCCATCCCACAGGCGGGCAGTAGCTGGATGTCCACGTTCCGGGCGGGTTGCTGGGCGACCGCCGTGGTCTTGAGCACCTCGCTTCTGTGATCCAGACAGATCTCGATCCCGATGTCGAGGCCACCAACGGAGATGATCTGACGGTGGGCGTGTTGGGCGCTTGTCTTGCCTGTGCTCATGGCGTTGACGTCGTTGTCGAGATGGTCCACGTCGGAGAAGTCCTGCTTCATGCAGGTCCAGTGGAAGAGCTGGTTTCCCGTCGTGACCTGCGCCGAGACCCGCGCCACGGCGTAGGCCTCGCTGAAGATGACGTATTTGAAGAATCCCTGGGAGTCGAATGTCTGCTTGCTGTACACCGCCGTTCCGGGGACCAGCAGCCAGTCGTTGAACAGGCTGTCACTGCGGACCGCATCCTTGATTGAATGCTGGGCCTGTTGGACATCGAAATATCCGTAGTGGTTGTGTCCGCTCTGCTGGCCCTGCGACGAGCGGAAGTAGAACTCCGGCGCGAGAAAGACGTTGAGAACCGTCCCGTTGACGGTGACGGGATCGTCGGCGATCTTCTTCGCGATGAATCGGGCGACCTCCAGCAGATACCGTGCTCGGATTTGCGCCTCTGTGCCGAAGTCGACCGGTTTGGGCAGACAGGACGGTCGATACTGCTGATGGGTGTCGGTCTCGTAGAACACGAATCGCACGTGGCTGTACATCACTGCTCTCCTCAACCGCGGGGCGCCGTGGCGCCGGCCTGTTGCTTCAGGATGTCGACCAGCGCGACGAAACCGTTCTCCACATCATGGAAGTCGAACGCGACAGCCGCCGCGCCGTGCTGGTTCATGAGCGTGTAGGCGACGCTCATCGTCACCTTCCCGCCGCCCACCAGCCTGAGCGAGCCCTGGAACGACGCCTTGGTGACATCCAGCAGGTGGTCGGGTCCGTTGTCGGCAAGCCAGGTGCCCGCGGCGGCCATCCCGCCCACGGCGGCCCGGGTCTGGGTCAGCACGCCCTGGGCGGCCGTGAACGTCCCCTGGGCAACGCCGAGCTCGGCGTACAGTCCTGAGACCCGCGGGTCGGCCTCGATCGGGGTGGTCGTCACCGCGGCCCGGCAGGCTTGCAGGGTTCCCAGGGCGGTGCCGAGCGTTGCCTGTTCGCCGCCGAAGGTGATCTGGTGCTGGGCGAGCTGCCTGCCCTTGTCCAGGATCTGTGGTCCGATCCAACTGGCGTTCCACCAGGAGAGCTGGCCTTTGAGGCCGTCGATGTCGTGGTTGAGGCCGTTGATGGTGCGCTGCTCGCCGTCGATCTGACGCTGTATCGAGTCCACGTCGGCCTGGGCGTTCCGTAGGGCGTTGTCGGCTTGCGCGCGCTCCCGCCGGATCTGGGCCACCTGCGGGTCGATCTGGGCCTGGATGCGGCCGACGTTCGCCTGGGCGTTGTTCACCTGTCGCTGGGCGTCACCGATGGCGCGCGTGGCGTCCCCGGCGGCGCTCTGGATCGCGGCGCTCCCGCGGGTGCGTACGAGGTTCAGGAAGTCGTTGTGCATCGCCGCCTCGACGCTCAGGTCAGCGGCGGCGAAGTTCCGCAACGGGCAGCTCGCTGTCACGTTGGCATCGAAGGTGCCGAACAGCGATGCCGACAGCGACAGCGTGAAGCCGTCGCGGCTGATCCGCAGGTCCACGTCCCGGGTGAAACCGAGCATGGTCACCGCGCCGGAGACGAGGCAGTGGGGCCCGCGTATGGCCCCCGTCGGGGCGTCGTAGGTGGCGAGCGACAGCCGCGGGCCACCCTCGCCGCCCGAGCCGGTGAGGGCGAAGATCGGGTCAACACTGATCGGCTTGATCGTCGCGTCGAGCGCAATACCGGCGTTGGGGTCGACGTCCACGTCGACAGATCCCCCGAAGCCGAACGCGGCGAGGTTCGCCGCGAGCCGGATGCCCTGCGGGAACACCAGCTGCCCGATCATCGTCGGCTCCGGCGCGATGTAGATCTGGACGTCGAGCGATACCGCGAGCACGTCGCCCTGCCGCGCGATCCCGTAGTGCCGCAGGGCCGTCCGGTCGGTCAGGTGCCAACGCCGCCCCGGTTCGGCGACCGTCAGGAGCGTCGACGTCGCGGCGGGCAGGGCGACCTTGCTAGCGCTGAGGAACGCCGCCGTGATCGCCGGCGTGAGCGCGGCGCCGTCGAAGTCGGCGGCGAGGGCGGCCGGCACGTCGAACAGGTGCACCCCTTCCAGCCGGCAGCCACTGAGCACCGGGCCGATCTCGGCTGGCACCTCGACCTGGCCGCCGAGCAGGGTGGCCACCACGTCGTCGAGACCGAGGTCGGACACGCTGCCGGCGAGCAGGCTCCTGGACGGCACGGTGGCGTCGAACAGCACCGCCGCCGAGCCTGCGAAGGCGCCGAGGCTGACGGTCGCGGCGATGCCGATCGCTGGTATCAGCTCCCAGCTGATACCGACGAGCAGGGCGAGGTCGGACAGCGTCAGCCCATCGACGCCGAACGCTCCCTTCCAGGGCGCCGGCATCGTGCCCGCGAGCAGGGCCCCGTTCGGGCCGACGTCCAGCTGTGCGGTGAACACCAGCGGCTGGCCGTCCGCCTCCAGCGCCACCCGGCCGAACAGGCCGATCGATGGTGAGCCGCCGACCAGTTGCACACGCAGCGCGCCGGTGAACGCCAGGTTGTCGTTGAACGAGCCGGACAGGCCCGCCGACAGCAGGACGTTCGCCGGGTTCTCACCGACCTGCACCAGGACGTCGAGGGTGGCGTGGTCGAGGTGCAGGCTGTTCTTAATCAACTCCAGCCCGCGGTCACCGCCGACGTCCATCTCCGCGAAGACGTTGACGCCGGCCTTTACGCCCGGTGCTGCACTCGCGGGCAGGGCGATCCGCGGGGTGGTGATGGCGGGATCGCCGAAGGCGGACAGGTCGGGGAAGGTGAAGGCCGGATCGTCGAACGAGGCGACGACCAGCACCATCCGCGTGAACCGGAACGCGTCGTCCAGTGGCGCGAGGTCCTGGCTCAGCGCCGCGAGCCGCCAACCGGTCGGCAGCGCGAAACCGGCGGCGAAGCCCCAGCCCGTGCCGGCGCGGCGGATGTCGACCGCGAGGCTCCCGAAGCCCTCGACCTGCGCGCCGAGCATGAGCCCGAGGTCGGCGCCGCGCTTGTCCAGGCGTATCCGCGCATGGTCCAGAACGATGTCGAAGCCGGGCGGCCACGGGATCTGCTGGTCGCAGAGCTCGCCGAGGAGTGCCCGCAGGCCGAGGCGCGGCAGGTCAGCGCGCAGCGCGAACGGGCCGGGCACCTGGAAGCCCACGTCGAGGTCAACCCCGGCCAGGGCGAGCCGGCCGCTGAACGCGCCGCTGAACCCGGAGCCCGCCGTATAGCCGAGCGTCAATCCGACGTCACTGACCGTCAGTTTCTCTGGCCCCAGGTCCAGCGTCCACGCCGCCGGCCGCGGGGCCAGCCGGGCCGACACGGTGTAGAAGTCACCCGGGCGTGCAGCGAGCAGCAGACGGTCCACCGTCAGGTCGCCGACCGGCGGCACGTCCGGCAGGTAGGTGCGCATCAGGGTGGCCAGGGGAAGGGTTGGTTGCGCGTGTATGTCGGCCGCGACGGTGAAGTCCGGCAGGGTGACCACGGCCGTGAACGGTACATCCTCGATCGCGAACCTGCCCACGAGGACCACCTGAACCGATCGGTCCGCCGAGAGCGGGCTGGTCGCCGTGACCATCGCCTCAAGATCGATGATTTCGAGGATGTCCCCGAAGGGCGCCCAGCGCACCCCGTCCAGACCCACCGTGACCGAAACGTCGTCGAGCGCGGGCAACGTGCCGGACAGGCCGAGCGTCAGAGTACGCAGCGTGACCTGGCCGACGCTGCCAAGTTGCTGGCCGAGCTGGCCGGCCAGCTCGTCGCCGCCAAGCAGTCCGGCGAGATCGCCGAGGTCGATTCCGCTGACGCCACCTTCGGGCTCGGCGGTGAGCAGCACGGAGTCGCCGCCGGGGGGCAGCGCGGCCCACACGTCGACGACAAGTTTGTCGCTCACCTGCAGCTTCCCGCCGAAGAAGACCGCGGGTGGCCGTTGCGGGTGCTGGGCGAGCCAGTCGGCGTTCGGCGGGCAGTAGAGCGCAAGCGTTACGTCCCGTAGCGAGATCGGGCCGATGGAGGCCGCCACATCGAGCGCCGCCGTCAGGTTGATGCCGGGCAGCGGGGTCGGGCTCGGGACGGGCACGACGGGCTCCACCGGCGGCGGCGTCGTCGTGGGCACCGGCGGCGCGGACAGGACGGGACCGGCGATCACCAGGTCTTCCATCCCGCCACCGAGCGTGTGCTCGATCGCGCCGAAGAGCCCGACCAGCCGTAATCGGGCGACGAAGGCGAGACCGGCCGGCAGGGACGCCCCCTGTACGTCGTCCACGTGGTCGTGGGTCGACAGCGCGAAGGCCGCGCCGGTCAGCGTGAGCAGATCCAGCAGCGGGCTGGGCGTGGAGTGCAGCGGTGCCCGGAAGTCGATCGACATTGGCAGTGTGGGGAAGCTTTGCGAGAACCGCCAGGT
>NZ_CAUVXO010000216.1:0-3550 GCF_963555865.1 Protofrankia sp. Cr1 | reverse complement strand
GCCGGCCGGAAACGTACGGTGACCGCCGCGCCGTCGACGTTGAGGTAGTCCGTCGTGCCGGTGACCACCACGTCGTCCGTACCGTCGCCGGGCGCTGCCAGCGCGGCCCCGTGGACGACGACCGGCTGGCCGCCGCAGTACGTGTCGAGCAGGGCTTTGACCAGGGGGTCGGCGGGGCCGAAGAGCGTCTCCGAGATCACGAGTTGGCCGGCGGGGCCAGCTCCGGCGAGCAGGTCTGCCAGGCGCTGCCGCAGCTGATCGAGATCGGTCACCAGGGCATCCTGCGGTGGGGCCGGGCCTGCGGGCATCGGGGTGAGTACCCTGA
This sequence comes from Protofrankia sp. Cr1, assembly GCF_963555865.1. Taxonomy (NCBI): domain Bacteria; kingdom Bacillati; phylum Actinomycetota; class Actinomycetes; order Frankiales; family Frankiaceae; genus Protofrankia; species Protofrankia sp. Cr1. Next base: position 3,225 of record NZ_CAUVXO010000216.1, on the reverse strand, counting down.
TTTTTCGCCGCCACCCGGAGCTGCGCGCGGCCAGCCGGAGGGGCTACCGGGACGGGGAGGCACGCCGTGGACACTCGGGGCACCATGGCGTCCGGACCAGCTGGCGTCGATTCGCTGCATCCGACGGCCTCCAGGTGGGGCGAGCCGCTGCTGGAGCGCGCGGACGAGGTGGCGGTCCTGCGGGCCGCGGTGGGTGCGGCCCGCCGGGGCGGCGCCGGCGCGGTGGTCGTGCAGGGGCCGCCGGGGATGGGCAAGACGAGGCTGCTCGCCGTCGCCGAGAGCTTTGGCGCTTCGTGCGGGTTACGGGTGCTGGCAGGCCGCGGGCGGGAGCTGGAGCGGCAGGTTGCCCTGGGTGTCGCGGTTGACCTGCTCGCGCCGCCGGTGGCGGCCGCGGATCAGACGGACCGGGCGAGGCTGTTCGCCGGCTTGGCTGCGCCCGCCGCCGCGCTGTTCACCGGAACCGGCGCCGGTGCGTCCGCACCGCCGGACGCGGAGGCGGTGCTGCTGGGCCTGTGCTGGTTGACCGCGAACCTGACGGGCTGGGATCTGGCCGGGGACGAGGTCCGGCCGGTGCTGCTGACCGTCGACGACGCGCAGTGGGCCGATGCCGCGTCCTTGCGCTTCCTGACCATGCTGGCCGACCGGGCCGACCGGATCCCCCTCGTCCTGGTCGTCGCCGTCCGCGACGGTGAGGCCGGGGCCGACGCGCCGGCGTTGCGCCGGCTGGCGGTGGTTCCGCAGATGCGGCTGCTGACACTCGCACCGCTGAGTGCCGAGGCTGTCAGCCGGCTGGTGACTCATGCGTTGCCGACAGCGGACGGTGCGCTCGTCGCCGCCGTCGCCCACGCCAGCGGTGGCAACCCCTTCCTTGTCGGTGAGCTGGTGCAATCCTTGCACGTGGCCGAGACCCCCGCGGCTGCCTCCGTCGCAGGCCTGGTGCCCGACACGGTGGTGCGCTCGGTGTTGGCACGACTGGCTCGCCTACCGGCCGACGCCGGCCGGCTGGCCGCCTCGGCCGCGGTGCTCGGCGACGGCACCCCGCTGCGCCGTGTCGCAGCCCACGCCGCTCTGGACCTGATGGCCGCCGAACGGGCAGCCGACGCGCTCGCCACGGCGCACCTGCTGCGGCCCGGGGACCCGTTGACGTTTGTCCACCCGCTCGTCGGGGCCGCAGTGTACGCCGACCAACCGGCGTTCGCCCGTACCCGTGCGCACCGGCGTGCCGCCGACATCCTCGCCGCCGAGGGTGAAGGAGCGGAGCGGGTGGCCGGCCATCTTCTCGTGGCCGCGCCCGAGGGCGACACCGCCGTCGTCCGGGTGCTGCGCGAGGCGGCAGGCCCGGCGCTGTCGCGGGGTGATCCCGCGGCGGCGGCGAGGCTCCTCGACCGCGCCCTTGCCGAACCGGCTCCGCCACACCAGCGCGGCGCCCTGCTGATCGAGCTGGCCCGCGCCCAGCTGACCGGCGGCGACACGGCCGCGCACACGACGCTGTCGGAGGGGCTCGCGCTGCTCCGCGACGCGCCGGCCCGGACCCGCGCGGACGCCCTGGGCATGCTGGCCCAGATCTGCCACGCGCGGGGCGACGCCGCAGGGGCCGCGGCGGCCAGCGGGGAAGCCCTCGACCTGCTCGATCCGCACGACCCGGCCCGGGAAGACCTGCTGGCCGGCTATCTCGCGATTGCGATGTTCCACCCTTCCCTGGTGTCCGACGCCGACAGGCGGATGCTCCCCGTGCTGCGGGCCGCACGGCAGGGGCGACCGCCGAGCCGGCCCCCCCTGCTTGCGCATGTCACGCTCCGGCTTGCGCTGGCAGGCGACCCGGCGTCCGCTGTCCGCCACATGGCCGCCCGCGCGTTGGCCGACGACCCCTTGCTCGGCCCGGACAGCCCCGCGGCTTTGATCGGGCTCGTGGTTCATGCCCTGGTCATCGCAGGCGAGCTCGCTGCCGCCGACGCGGCCGCCGACGCCGCGCTCGCCACCGCCCGTGAGCGGGGCGACCTGCTTGCTCAGGCCAGCGCCAGCTACCACCGGGCGCTGTCCCGCTTCCAGCAGGGTGCGCTGACCGCCGCGCTCGCCGACCTCGAAGCGGCCCAGACCGCTCACACCGCCGGCTGGACCGTCTCGGACGGATGGATCTACTCTCTGCTCGCTGTGGTGCACCTCGAACGCGGCGACCGTGCCGCCGCCCACGAGGCGCTCGGTCAAGCCAACCATGTTGACCCCGGTACCGCAGGATCTATGGATGCCGCTCTCGTCCGGCACGCCCGCGCCCGGCTCGCCCTTGCCGAGCACGACCCGGCCGCGGCTCTGGCCGACGCCTGCGCCGCCGGGCGCCATCTCGACGAGATCTACGACGTGGACCATCCCGGCCTGCTACCGTGGCGGACCACTGCGGCGCTCGCCGCCTATCACCTCGGGGACCACGCGCACGCCCGACAGCTCGCCGGCCAGGCTGTCGAGCGGGCCCGACAGACCGGCGTGGCACAGGCCGTAGGCGCCGCATTACGCGTCGCCGGACTGGTCGCCGGTTCCCGTCCCGACATTGCCCTGTTGACCGAGGCGGCAGGCATGCTGCGGGAGACCCCGGCCGCGCTCGAGCATGCCATCACCCTGGTGGACCTGGGAGCGGCCCTGCGGCGCACCGGGCAACGCGAGGAGTGCCGCCAGCCGCTGCGCCACGGCCTCGCGCTCGCCGACCGCATGCACGCCCGGCCGCTGGCCGAGCGCGCCCGCGCCGAACTGGACGCCGTCGGCGTCCGGCCGCGCCGGACCGCGGTCACCGGTATCGACGCCCTCACCCCGGCCGAGCGTCGCGTCGCCCTGCTCGCCCTCCACGGCAACAGCAACAGCCAGATCGCCCAGGGCCTGTTCGTCACCATCAAGACCGTGGAAACCCACCTGGCCCGCGCCTACCGCAAGCTCGGCATCGCCGGCCGCCGGCAGCTGCACGACGTCTTCGCTTCCGGCGCCGACCGCTAAGTGCCCATCCTGCACGACCGGATCGGCACCAAGCTGTGCGGCGACGTCTCGGTGCCGGAAAGGCAGGACCGCGGCTCCTCGGCCGACCGCAACGCTCACCGCCGTCGTGAACCGCAGAACGTCCACGATGACAATGACATTGCTCGGATGTGCCAGGGCGGCCAGGTCTTGCGCAGCCCAGCCGAAACGGACGGAGAACGGACGTTGTCCGGCGAGGTCCAGCATGCACCAAGTGCTCCTGACAAT
>NZ_CAUVXO010000215.1:5970-8242 GCF_963555865.1 Protofrankia sp. Cr1 | reverse complement strand
GGGGACGAACCGACCAGCATGAATGAAGGAATGCGCCGCATCGCCGTCCGCGGCATCACGACAGAGGGCGCGTTCTACCCGCCGGGCGACCTCGTGTGCTACCTCCCGGCAACCCCCCAGGCGCGGTGCTTCACCCACGGGCGGTCAGTTCTTGAGGAAGATCTACGGGTCGCGAGCGGATGGCTGGCTCAGGATCCCGCGCGCGGTGAGACTCTTCTCGACCATCGCATCCACTCACTCATGACAGTCCCGATGCGCGCACGCGGCGAGACACTCGGGATCGCCAGCTTCTACCGATCCGAACAGCCCGGCGCCTTCGAGGAGGATGACCTGTCCCTCGCCGAGGAACTGGTCGCCCGGGCCGCCGTGTGCATCGACAACGCCCGCCGCTACACCCGCGAACACGGACTGGCGCTGGCCCTCCAACGCAGTCTGCTCCCCCGGGGCGTACCCGCACAGCATGCCGTCGAAGTCGCCCACCGCTACCTGCCTGCCCAGTCGGGAGTAGGCGGCGACTGGTTCGACGTCATCCCCCTGTCCAGCGCCCGCGTTGCCCTGGTGGTTGGTGACGTGGTCGGCCACGGCCTGCACGCCGCCGCCACCATGGGTCGCCTACGTACCGCCGTCCAGAACTTCTCCGCCCTGGATCTGCCGGTTGATGAACTTCTCGGTCATCTCGACGATCTGGTCAACCGTCTTGACGAGGAGGAGGGCGCCGAACCCTGCGGGCACGGGATGATCGGGGCAACCTGCCTGTACGCGATCTACGATCCGGTCTCCAGACGCTGCACCATGGCGCGGGCCGGACACCCGATGCCCGCACTCATTGCGCCCGACGGCAGCGTGGAGTTCCTCGATCTACCTGCCGGACCACCGCTCGGCCTTGGTGGACTGCCCTTCGAAGCGGTCGACTTCGAGATGGCTCCCGGCAGTCAACTCGTCCTGTACACCGACGGGCTCATCGAGGACCGACACCGCGACATCGACGCTGGTCTCGACCAGCTCCGGCGCCTGCTGGCCCATCCCGACCGTCCGCCGGAGGAGACCTGCCAGGCTCTGGTCACGGCCATGCTCCCAGCTCATCCAAGTGACGACGTCGCCCTTGTGGTGGCTCGAACCCGCGCACTTGATCCACAACGCCACGCCAGCTGGGAGATACCCGCTGACCCGACGGTCGTCTCCACCATGCGTGCAGCGGTCACCCGGCAACTCACCGCCTGGGGGCTGGCGGAAGCCGCATTCACCACTGAACTGGTTGTCAGCGAGCTGATCACCAATGCGATCCGGCACGCAACCGGCCCCATCCAGGTTCGCCTGCTACACGACCACACGCTGATCTGCGAGGTATCCGACGCCAGCGGCACATCCCCCCGGCTGCGCCGTGCCAGCACCACCGACGAAGGCGGCCGTGGCCTTTTCCTGATCGCTCAGCTCACCCGACGCTGGGGTGTCCGATACACGTCCAACGGCAAGGTCATCTGGACCGAGCAGCCGCTGCCGCCATAGACAGTTCATCAGGCCCGTAGGGTCGGTTCCATGGACGGCGCGGATGTACTCAGGCTGGTGGAGGCCCACCTGATCCGGGAGCTCGGGCCTGACACCGGACGCGCGGAGATCACATTTCTCGGCGCAGAGCCCATCGAGGTCCTGCGTTTCGGCAGCACAACGCAGGGAGTCGTCCGCTACGCAACCCTCGGGATGTCCATTGCCCCGATGGGCGATCCGGCATCATCAATGATCGACCCGACCGGACCACGCACCGAGCTGGTGCTCTCCCTGAAGGACCAGCGCGACAGCGTCGCCCGGCGGCTCGCCCTGCTGGCGGCGATACCCGCTGTCGAAGGCGTCCCGGTTGTCGCCGGAGCAGGACTCGACCTGGGTGAACCGCTCTGGGACGGCGCGCGCTTCACCGCCGTCCTCGTCGCCGAGCCCGGTGGGCTCATCCCCGACCTGCCGCTGGCAGACCCGACCGACCCACCGGCGACACTGCCGGCCCGGACAGCGACGCAGGCACCGGCACCCGTGCGTTTCCTGCCGGTCCTGCCGATGACCCCCAACGAGTCGGCGTTCAAGCGGGTACACGGAGCGGCCGAGCTCCAGCGGCGATGGTTGGCCGCCGGAACCGACCTACGGGATCCCACCCGCCCGCAGCTGCGCCTCGACCTCGACCTCGACGACAGCTGACAGCTGACAGCTGGAACACGATCAGGAGCCGGTACCGATATCGGCAAGGTCCTTGACCACCGGCACACAGGCCCGCTCGATCCAGGCG
>NZ_CAUVXO010000215.1:0-5945 GCF_963555865.1 Protofrankia sp. Cr1 | reverse complement strand
CCCCCAACGAGTCGGCGTTCAAGCGGGTACACGGGGCGGCCGAGCTCCAGCGGCGATGGTTGGCCGCCGGAACCGACCTACGGGATCCCACCCGCCCGCAGCTGCGCCTCGACCTCGACCTCGACGACAGCTGACAGCTGACAGCTGACAGCTGACAGCTGACAGCTGGAACACGATCAGGAGCCGGTACCGATGTCGGCAAGGTCCTTGACCACCGGCACACAGGCCCGCTCGATCCAGGCGTCCGCCGGCTCGCCGCCGGGCGGCACCACGATGACCGTGTCCACGCCGATCCGCGCATACTGCTCCGCGTCAGCCAGGAACGCGCTCGGCTCGCCGCGAGTCAAGGCGTCACCGCCGTGGAGAATCGTCTTGGTGATCTCGGCGTAGTCGCGGCCGACCGCGTCGCAGTGAGCTTTGAGCACGTCGAGTTTGTGCGCGACCGCATCCACCGAGGGCGCGAACAGGTTGCAGGCATCCGCGTAGGTGGCGACCAGACGCAGCGTCTTCTTCTCCCCGCCTCCACCGATCAGGATCGGCAGTCGTGGCCGGCTGATCGGCGCGGGCACGCAGAGCGTCTCGGCGAGCTGGTAGTGCCGGCCGTCAAACGGGCCGTTGTCGTCACTCCACATCTGCCGGCAGATCCGCAGCGTCTCCTCGAGCCGCTCGAACCGCTCGGCGAGTGGCGGGAACGGCACGCCCAGACCGTGGTGCTCGCGGTCGTACCAGGCTGCGCCGATGCCGAGTTCCGCCCGCCCGCCCGAGAGCACGTCCAGCGTTGCCACGATCTTCGCCAGCAGTCCCGGATGCCGGTAGGTCGTGCCGGTGACCAGGAGGCCCAGACGCAGCCTGGCGGTGTGGGCAGCCAGGAAACCCAGCGTCGTGTAGCCCTCCAGCATCGGTTCATCCGGGGGGAACATCGCCTCCATCTGGAAGTAGTGGTCCATCACGCTGAGATGGGCCACCCCCGCGTCATCGGCGATCCGGGCGGCACGCGCCAGGACCGGCGCGATCGCCTCGGTGCCGCCCGGCCAGGTGAACCGGACCACATGTACGCCCAGCTGCATCGCCAACTCCTCACGTCCCGCGACGCGGTCATCGCGTCGTCATCACACAGCCATCCCACAGTCATTACACGGTCATCGGCCGGATGGGCGCCGACCGCCGCCTGCTCCATCCTGACCGAAAAAGCCGGACCGGTCACTGCCGGGTACACGATCATCCCCTGGTCGCAAATCCGGCGGATGTGCGACCGACCTGGGAGGATCGGCAACGGGTTCAGGTGCCAGGTGTCCAGGTGCGGGTCCAGGCATGGCCGCGTCCATGACGGAGCTCACGCTGCAGCGAGGAGAGCTACATCATGCAGTTTGGTCGTTACTACGAGGAGTTCGAGGTCGGTGCCGTCTACAAGCACTGGCCAGGCAAGACCATCACCGAGTACGACGACCATCTGTTCTGCCTGCTGACCATGAACCACCATCCGCTGCATCTGGACGCGAACTACGCCGAGCAGACCACCGAGTTCAAGCGGAACGTGGTCGTCGGCAACTACGTGTACTCGCTGCTGCTGGGCATGTCCGTGCCCGACGTTTCGGGCAAGGCGATCGCCAACCTCGAAGTCGAGTCGCTCAAGCACGTCAAGCCCGTGTTCCACGGCGACACGATCTACGGCGAGTCCGAGGTGCTGGACAAGATCGAGTCCAGGAGCAAGGACGACCGGGGCATCGTTCAGGTCGAGACCCGCGGCTACAACCAGGAGGGCACCCTGGTCTGCATCTACCGCCGCAAGGTGATGGTGCCCAAGCGTTCCTATGGCGATGCCCGCGGCGGGGAGCAGCCCGGCCGTCCCGTGCCCAGCGGTAGCTGAGGCCGCCCGACCCGCGCTTGTTGATCCGCGCTTGTTGACCTAACTCCCGCCCGATCAGCCGCCTGGGGCCGCGACGATACCCCAGGCGACGAGTGCGTCGAGCAGACCTTCGGTGAGCGCCATCGCGCCCAGATCGGCGCACCAACGCACGTCCGCCGCGTCATCCCCGGCCTGTAGCTCCCCGCCGATGACATGGCAGACGTAGTCGGCGATGTCGTAGACCACCCCGCCGGACCCCGGACCGCCCGGCCCCGGGCGCGTCACCCGCCCGACCAGCCGTCCGACCGTCACCTCCAGGCCGGTCTCCTCGCGGATCTCCCGGACGAGCGCGGCGGTGTCGCTCTCCCCCGCCTCGACCCGCCCGCCCGGCAGCGACCACAGGCCGCGGCCGGGATCCCGCGCCCGCTGGACGAGCAGCAGCGCGCCAGCCGCGTCCATGATGATCGCCCCAACACACGGAACCCGTCGCGACACCTGCCCAGCCAACCAGATCCTCTACTGATCGCCGGTAGCATGCCTCTATGTAGATGCCATCTACATAGATGGGATACCCCCGTGTCGCGAGGTTTCGTTGGAAGAGCAACCGAACTTGGCCTCCTGCGCAAGCGTCTGGACCAGGTCGTAGCATCCCGTCGCGGGAGCGCGGTCGCCATCCGCGGCCGCCGCCAGGTGGGAAAGTCACGCCTTGTGCAGGAGTTCTGCGATCAGGCCGGTGTCCCCTACCTCTTCTTCACCGCGACCAAGGGTGCCTCGCCCGTCGAATCGGTGGCCGCCTTCTTCCTGGACCTCAGGGACTCGTTCCTGCCGATCGATCGTGACCTCGTACCGGCAGAATCCGCGGGAAGGTGGCCGGACGCCTTCCGTGTCCTCGCCGCGGTCCTACCGGATTCCCCGGCCGTCGTCGTCCTCGACGAACTTCCCTGGCTCGCCGAGCAGGACGGTCTGTTCGACGGCGCGCTGCAGACGGCCTGGGACCGACTACTCGCCGGGCGCCCCGTCCTCCTGCTGCTGCTCGGCAGCGACATTCACATGATGGAACGGCTCACCGCCTACGACCGTCCGTTCTTCGGACGAGCCGACAACCTCATCCTCGGCCCCCTCAACCCGGCGGAGACCGGACACGCCCTCGGGCTGGGCCCGGCCGACGCGATCGACGCTCATCTCGTCTCCGGCGGACTGCCAGGCATCCTGCGGAACTGGCCACCCGGAACTCCGCCGCTGCTCTTTGTCGAACAGGAATGCGCCGATCCGGCCTCGCCCCTGTTCAGCGTGCCGGAATCGACGCTGCTGGCCGAGTTTTCCGCACCCGATCAGGCACGACGCGTCCTCGAGGCGATCGGCAGCGGAGACCGCACCCAGGCCAACATCGCCGCATCCGCCGGCAACCGGGAGGGTGCTCTGCCGTCGGGATCGCTGTCGCCGCTGCTACGCCGACTGGTCGGGGAGAAGCGGGTACTCGCCGTCGACGAACCGCTGTCGACCCGCCCCGGTAAGCCTGCGCTCTACCGGATCGCAGACAGCAACCTGCGCTTTTACCTCGCCGCGCTACGGCGCGCTCAGGAACAGGCACGCCGCGGACGACCCGAATCGGCCTTCCGGCTCGTGCAACGTCGCTGGCCGGCGTGGCGGGGCAGGGCGGTCGAGCCGCTGGTCCGCGAATCGCTGGAACTCGCGTCGGCGTCCGGCGCGTCCCCCTGGCCCGATGTTGAAACAGTTGGCGGTTGGTGGAACCGCCAGTTCGACCCGGAGGTGGACCTGGTCGGAGCCGACCGGTCACCCGTGGCGCAGCGCCTGTACGTCGTCGGATCGGTCAAGTGGTTGGGAACCCCGTTCGACGACCACGACCTCGCGGAACTCATGCGGAGCGCGGTCGCGGTGCCCGGCTTCACGCTCGGCGGCACGGGATTCGCCGTCGTGTCCCTCTCCGGCACCAACCCGGGTATGGACCTCACCAAGGTGGATCTCGTCTGGGGACCGGGCGACGTCCTCGCCGCCTGGCAATAGACGTCCGGAGCCAACCGAGGGACATCCGGAGCCAATTGCCGTAGGTAGAAACGGCTACCCCCACGGCCGAAACCACCGACGGCCTAGCCGGACACACACCAGACCGTAGGTAAAAATGGTTGCCCCCACGACCGAAACCACCTACCGCCCGTGGCCCATGCCCACGCTTTCCGGACACAGAGCGCCGCTGAACTGCCGGATGATCGGCGTCGGTCATCCGTGCAGGCCGCGATCACGCGCCCGCGGAGGGGCGGACGCGGTATTACTGCTGACAAGGACTCGTGACAAGGACTCGTGACACGGACTCGCCTGTTCTGCGGCCGAGCCGACGATGTGCGCGCCGCCGGCGCGCATGCACGCGTGGGGAAGGGAGCACCCGTGGGACTACTCGAGGACAAGGCTGCTGTCATCACCGGTGGCGCGCAGGGCCTGGGGCTCGCCATCGCCCAGCTCTTCGTCGCCAACGGCGCCAGGGTGGTGCTGGCCGACATCAACATCGAAAAGGCCACCGAAGCGGCGAAGGAGCTCGGGGCCGCGATCGCCGTACGCACGGACGTCACCAAGGAGGACGACGTCCAGGCGCTCGTCGAGGCCTGCCAGCAGGAATACGGCCGGATCGACATCATGGTCAACAACGCCGGCGTCACCCGCGACGCCAGCATGAAGAACATGTCCGCCGACGACTTCCGGCTCGTGATCGACATCCACCTCTTCGGGGCGTGGCTCGGCACCAAGGCGGCCGGCCTGGCCATGAAGGCACAAGGCGCCGGCTCGATCATCAACATGTCGTCGATCTCCGGGAAGGTCGGCAACTTCGGCCAGACCAACTACAGCGCGGCCAAGGCCGGCATGGTCGGGCTCACCAAGGCCGCCGCAAAGGAGCTGGCCCGCGGCGGGGTCCGGGTCAACGCCATCCAGCCCGGCCTGATCCGGACCGCCATGACCGAGGCGATGCCGCGCGACGTCTGGGACTCGAAGGTGGCCGAGATCCCGATGGGCCGGGTGGGCGAACCCGCCGAGGTGGCCGGCGCCGCGCTCTTCCTGGCCAGCGAACTGTCAAGCTACATGACCGGGACGGTGCTGGAAGTCGGCGGCGGGCGCTACATCTGACCATCCCCACACCCGACCAGCCAGCTGGCGGCCCGGCGCGTGTCGTGCACGTTGACGACCGCGCCGGGATCCCGGTGCGGCAACGATCGGTGCGGCAACGATCGGTGCCGGAATGCTCTGAGCGCCGCCTACCGGCCCGTCCACTCTGGCGAACGTTTGTCCAGGAAGGCGCGGATGCCCTCCTGACTGTCCTCGGAGGCGACGACCGTGGCGACCGCGTCGGCTGTCGCCTGCCAGCCCTCGTCATCGTCGGCCGCGACCAGCCGGTTGACCGCGGCGAGGCTCGCCCGAACGGCGACTGGCCCGTTGGCGCAGATGGTCGTCGCCAGGCGCACGGCTTCGGTGAGCGCCTCGCCCGGTTCGGTCACCATGTTGACGAGCCCGAGCGCATACGCCCGCTCCGGATCGAGCGGCCGCCCGGTGAGCAGCAATTCCTTGGCGACGTGCAGCGGCAGCGCACGCGGTGCCCGAAACAGCGCGCCGCTGGAGGCGACCAGCCCGCGGATGACCTCAGGCAGCCCGAACTGGGCCGTGCGTGCCGCGACGATCAGGTCGCAGGCCAGCGCGATCTCGAAACCACCCCCCAAGGCCCAGCCCTCGACCGCGGCGATCAGCGGTGTGGTCCGGCGCCGGCGGATGATCCCGTATTCACCGCCTCGTTCGGTGACGGCGTCCCGGCCGTCGACGAGGTCGGTGCCGGCGGAGAACACCGCACTCGTTCCGGTGATCACCCCGGCCCAGAGGTCGGGATCGTCGTCGAGCTCGTTGAGGGCCGCGTCGATGCCGAAGGCCATCTCGCGGTCGATGGCGTTGCGCTTGGCCTCGCGGCGCATCGTGACGATGAGGATCCGTCCGCGACGCTCGGTATCCACTGGCACCCAGCCACCCCCTTGCGCCACGATGAACCAGATCACCCTGTTGATGGTTGGTTAGCGAAGCTAGCAGAAAAGCGGACAAGAAAAGG
>NZ_CAUVXO010000214.1:8210-9545 GCF_963555865.1 Protofrankia sp. Cr1 | reverse complement strand
CTGGTGCGGCTGCCCTGATCTATTGGTAGCCGCGGATCTGGCAGAATGCGTGCGCCAGGTCGCCGTTTCTCGCGTCCCACAGCTGCCCTCTGGTGGCTGTGGCGATTGCCTGCATCTGCGACTCCGCGGCCTCGCCGAACAGGATGGGAAATACCGGTACCGGCACCGGAACCGGCGTGGCGCCCGACCGGGAGGCCACGAATGCCTGGAAGTCGGCCAGCGAGCGGCCACTGTTACTCTCACCGTCGGTCATGAGCACGATACTGCTGAAGCGGTCCTGGTCGGTTGCACTGTCGAGCACCTTGTAGGCGCTGACAAGGCTGTCGTACACCGCGGTGTCCCCGCCGGCATGCAGACCGGTGATGGCCGTCCGGACGGCGTCGCGGGACGGCTGTGGGTTCTGCTCGTCGATGGTGAAGGCCAGCGGTTTGCCCGGGGTCTGGTTGAACGGCAGCAGGATGACGTCCTCGCGGCTGCGGAAGCGGCAGTACTGGCCGGACAGAGAGGTATCCGTGCCGGTCAGGCCGCTGAGCGCCTGTTCCAGGGCGTTCAGTCGTGCACCGGCCATCGACCCGGAGACATCGAGGACGTAGACCGTGCGCGAGGGGCGCCGGATGCGGTCGAAGTAGGCGGTGAGCAGCGCGTCGATGGCGGATCTGGTGCCCGGGAAGGGGAGCTCGACGAGCCCGTCGGGTAGTCCCGGTGGGAGTGCGATGCCCGGCAGCGCGGCCCGCCGCGCGGTCCGCTCCACGATCGCTCGCTGCACATCGGGCCTGCGCAGGTAGTCGGCCAGCCGCTGGTGCGCCGTGCGGGCGGCGTCGCCGACGCCGGCGAGGAGGGTGAGGGGGTAGTCCGCGCTGACAACGCCGTCTGTGGGATACACGAGCACGAGCGGCTCGGGCAGCTTCCGCGTCCGGTTCACGGCTATTAGGGACGCTTCGTAGTTGATCAGCCCGTCCAGTGCCGGGCCGGGGTCGGCGCCGAGGTTCCTGCGCAGGAACGCGTCGGTGAGCCAGCCCGACGAGCCCGCGGTCAGCCGCTGGGCCGCGAAGAATCCGGTGAGTGACGCCGAGACCCGTTCGATCGCGGCGGCGTCGAGGACCCGGCCGCTGCCCTCCAGTGCGGACGCGACGGCGACGAGCGCGGAGAAGCCGGTGTTCGACGCGGCCGGATCGGTCATGGCGAAGGTGAACTCACCGCGTTTCGCGGCGTCGGCGATGTTCGACCAGGTCACCGGCGTCCTGTCCCAGCCCAGGCGCCGTGCCACCGGTTCGCGCAGCCCGAGTACCACCGGAGAGCCCATGATCCGCGACGAGCTCGCGAGCCGTTGCCTGG